>NZ_JBQVMV010000001.1:0-88875 GCF_052435475.1 Aliihoeflea sp. | reverse complement strand
CGCCACCTCTCCCCCTCAAAAGGGGAGAGGAACCCAAGCTGGAAAAGCGCCGACGCCGACGAAGCGCATTTCCTCTCCCCCGGGCAGGGGGAGAGGTGGCCCGCGCAGCGGGACGGAGTGGGGGTGCTCGACGCGCTGTGCTGTCTTAAACCTTCCCCACCGCCTTCAGCGCGAAGGCGTAGACATAGGCGATCTCCTCGAGCCGCGAGAAGCGGCCCGAGGCGCCGGCGTGGCCGGCGTCCATGTTGATCTTGAAGAGGACTGGGTGGTCGTCGGTCTTCATCTCGCGCAGCCGCGCGACCCATTTGGCCGGCTCCCAATAGGTGACGCGCGGATCGGTGAGGCCGGCCAGCGCTAGGATGGGCGGGTAATCCTGCGCCGCGACGTTGTCGTAGGGCGACCAGGAGGCGATGCGACCGTAGTCGATGGGCGAGGCCAGCGGGTTGCCCCATTCGGGCCATTCGGGCGGGGTCAGCGGGAGCGAGGCGTCGAGCATGGTGTTGAGGACGTCGACGAAAGGGACTTCGGCGACGATCGCGCCGAAATCCTGCGGCGCCATGTTGGCGATCGCGCCCATCAGCATGCCGCCGGCCGAGCCGCCCTGCGCGACGATGCGGTCATGCGCGGTGATGTTTTCGGCCACGAGATGACGGGCGACCGCGATGAAGTCGCGGAAGGTCTTCGCTTTGTTCTCGCGGCGGCCCTGTTCGTACCAGGCAAAACCCTTGTCCTTGCCGCCGCGAATGTGGGCGATGGCGTAGACGAAGCCGCGACCGACCAGCGACAGGCAGTTGGTGTTGAACGAGGCGGGAATGGTGATGCCGTAGGAGCCGTAGCCGTAGAGAAGGCACGGCGCCGAGCCGTCGAGCTTCGTATCCTTGTGGTGGAGGATCGAGACAGGGACGAGTTCGCCATCCTCCGCCTTCGCCATCAGGCGCAGCGTGACATAGTTTTCCGGATCGTGGCCGGAGGGCACTTCCTGCGTTTTCAGCAAGGTGCGCTCGCGGGTCTTCATGTCATAGTCGAAGAGTTGCGAGGGTGTCGTCATCGACGAATAGGAAAAGCGGATGACGCTGGTGTCGTATTCGAGCGAGCCGACGAGGCCGAGCGAATAGGCCTCCTCGTCGAAGGCGATCATGTGCTCTTCGCCCGACGCGCGCTCGCGCACGACGATGCGCGGCAGGCCGTCCTTGCGCTCGAGGCGCACGAGATGATCGCGAAAGCCCATGATGGCGAGGATCAGCCGGCCCGGCTCGTGCGGGACGAGCTCGGTCCAGTTTTCCGGCCGCGGATCGGCGACCGGCGCGGACATGATGCGGAAGTCCTTGGCGCCGCCGGAATTGGTGAGGATGAAGAAGACGTCTCCGCCTTCCTCCAACTCGTATTCGATGCCGGTCTGGCGTGGGGCGACGATGATCGGTTTGGCGCTCGGATCGCTGGCGGGCAGGACGCGGTATTCGGTGGTCTCGTGGTCATTGATGCCGATGAAGATCCAGTCGTTCGTGCGCGTGCCGCCGACACTCATGAAGAAGCCGGGATCGGTTTCCTCGTAGATCAGGCGGTCGGCCGACTGCGGATCGCTGAGGCGGTGGTGGAAGATCTTCGACGGGCGGTGATTGTCGTCGAGCGCGGTATAGAAGATGCCGGTATTCGCTGCGTCCCAATCGCCTGAACCGCCGGTGTTGGCGATCAGGTCGGCAAGGTCAGTGCCGGATGCGATATCGCGGATCTTGAGCGTGTAGAACTCCGAGCCCTTGTCGTCATAGGACCAGACGAGACGGGAATGGTCGCTGGAATGGTCAACGCCGCCGAGCCGGAAATATGGCTTGCCCTCGGCCTCGCGGTCGCCATCGAGGACGATCTCCTCGGCGCCGCCCCCGCGCGGGGTGCGAAAGAAACGCGGCTGCTCACCGCCAAGGACGAAGGACGAGCCGTAGGCGAAGGGCCCGTCCGGCATGGGCACGGAGGAATCGTCCTCCTTGATACGGCCCTTCATCTCGGCAAAGAGCATTTTGCGCAGCTCTTCCTCGCCGGCGGTAAGCGCCGCCTGGTAGGCGTTCTCGGCTTCCAGATGGGCGCGGATTTCGGGCGAGAGCGTCGCCGGGTCCTTGAAGACCTCCTGCCAGTTTTCCGCGCGCAACCAGTGATAGGGGTCGGTGACGGTGACGCCGTGATGGCTGTGCGAATGGTCGTGCTTCGGCGCGACGGGAGCGGCGGGCAGGGAGGCGGTTTTGGCGAAATTCATGAATCCTCGGGGTCTTCAAATGGAAAAGGCGGCGCGGGCATTTCCCGGCGCCGCCCGTTCGAAACGGCAGCGGTCAGTCGCGGTCGAAATTCATCGCCACGCCGTTCATGCAGTAGCGCAGTCCGGTCGGTGTGGGGCCGTCGTTGAAGACGTGACCAAGATGGGCATCGCAATCGGCGCAGCGCACCTCGATGCGCGTCATGAAGAAGGAGCGGTCCTTGTGCTCGCTGACGGCATCGGCATCGACAGGCTGGTAGAAGCTGGGCCAGCCGGTGCCCGAATCGAACTTGGTCTCGGATCGGAACAGCGGCTTGTCGCAGCAAACGCAGCTATAGAGACCGGGTTCCTTGGTGTCCCAGTTCGGCCCGGTGAATGCGCGTTCGGTGCCGTGCTTGCGGGTTACGCGATACTGTTCAGGCGTCAATTGTTCGCGCCACTCGGCGTCTGACTTCTCAATCTTGAGCATGGTCTTTTCCATGGCATGATCCTTATCGAACTGGCTGCAATGTAGGTGCGCACTGGTCGAATGTCATCGGGCGGGCGGGACACGAAATCGTTGCGGACAGGGATGTCGCATCGTCATGAGTGGTCTTGTGAGGCACGATTTCAGTCTGTAAGGGATCGGCACTCGAACTTGAACCGGAAACCGAATTGGCGGGGCGATAATACGGGATGGAGACAGACGGCAACTCGCTGACGTTCATCGCGCTCTTTCTTCCGTTCGTCGCCGCCGCGCTCGCGCCGGCCCTGACCCGGCGCATGGGCCACAAGGCCGCCTGGGTGTTGGCGATCGTCCCGGCCTTCCTGTTCATCCACTTCGCAAGCCTCGTCGGGACCGTCGCATCGGGCGAGGCCGTGACCGGCTCGCGCAACTGGGTGCCGAGCCTCGGCGTCGAATTCTCGTGGTTCCTCGACGGTCTCTCGCTGACCTTCGCGCTTTTGATCACCGGCATCGGCACGTTCATCGTTCTCTATTCGGGCGGCTACCTGAAGGGCCACGCGCATCTGGGGCGGTTCTTCTCGTTCATCTTGATGTTCATGGGCGCGATGCAGGGGCTGGTGATCTCGGACTCGTTCCTGATGTTCTTCGTGTTCTGGGAACTGACCTCGATCACCTCCTTCCTGCTGATCGGCTTCGACCATTCGCGCGAGGCTTCGCGGCGTTCGGCGATGCAGGCGCTGATCGTGACGGGGATGGGCGGGCTGGCCTTGCTGGCGGGGCTTCTCGTCATCTGGAAAGCGACGGGCGCGACCAGCCTTTCGGCCCTTCTCGAGACCGAAAATGCGTTGCGCGAAAGCGCGCTCTACGGCCTTGCCTTCGTGCTGATCCTGGGTGGCGCGTTCACGAAATCGGCGCAGTTCCCGTTCCATTTCTGGCTGCCCAACGCGATGGAAGCACCGACCCCGGTGTCGGCCTATCTGCACTCGGCGACGATGGTGAAGGCCGGCGTCTATCTCCTGATGCGGCTCAACCCGGTGATGGGCGATACGGCCCTCTGGGAGACGGTGCTGCCGCTGTTCGGCGGAGTGACGCTGCTCGTCGGCGGGTTCCTGGCCGTGCGCCAGAGCGATTTGAAGCTGATGCTGGCCTATACGACGGTCGCTTCGCTCGGCCTTCTCGTCATGCTGACCGGCTTCGGCTCCGAGCACGCGATCGAGGCGGCGGTGCTCTACCTGATCGCCCATTCGCTGTTCAAGGGCGCGCTCTTCATGGTGGCCGGCATCATCGACCACGAGGCCGGCTCGCGCGACGTGACGCGGCTCGGCGGCCTGCGCAAGGCGATGCCGATCACATTCGGCGCGGCGCTGGTCGCGGCGGTGTCGATGGGCGGCCTGCCGCCGCTCTTCGGCTTCCTCGCCAAGGAGGAAATCTACTATGCGCTTGGCTTCGCCAACACCTGGTCGGCGCTGTTCACGCTCGTCGCGATTCTCGGCAACGCGTTGATGTTCGCGATCGGCTTCGCCGTGGCGCTGAAGCCGTTTCTCGGCGCGGCGGTGAAGACGCCGAACCATGCACATGAAGGACCGCCTCTGCTCTGGCTGGGGCCGGTGGTGCTGGCGGGCGCGAGCCTTCTGGCCGCGCTTGTTTCGCCGCTGACGCACCGGCTCTTCTCGATCCCGATGGCAAGCGCGGTCGCGGGCGAACCGCTCGACATCTATATTTCGCTGATTCCGTCCATAGGCATGCCGCTCCTGCTCTCGCTGGTCACCATCGCGCTCGGCTATGCGATCTACCGGACGCTCGGCGACGTACGGGCGCGAGTTGGCGCCGTTCTCAGCGCGATTGGCTGGGGCCCGGACCGCGGCTTCGACCAGGTGCTGCGCGGCATCGTGCGCGGCGCGCACCGGCTGACCGGCCTGATCCAGAACGGGCGGATGGAAACCTATATGACGCTGACCTTCGCCGTCATAGCAGCCGCGTTCCTCGTTCCGCTCGTCGGGGCAGACGAGATGCCGGCGTTCCCGCAGCTTCCGGTTCTGACGCTTTATGAGATCGTCGTGCTGGCGCTCGCCGTGATCGGCCTCGGCGCCGTTCTTTATGCCGACGACCGGCTGACCGCGATCGTCTCGCTCGGCATTCAGGGCTTTGCCGTGGCGCTGATCTTCCTGCTCTTTGGCGCCCCCGATCTCGGCTTCACCCAGTTCATGGTGGAAACGCTGTCGGTGGTCATTCTCGCGCTCGTCATGACGCGGCTGAAGCTGGCGAAATCGGATCATCGGCCGACGCGCGAAAAGGCGTTGGACGTCACCGTCGCGAGCCTGTGCGGCCTTGGCCTGATGCTGGCGCTGTTCAAGGTGACGTCGCTGACCTTCGACCCGGCGCTGAGCGTGTTCTTCACCGAATATTCGCGCGTGATCGCGCATGGCCGCAACATCGTCAACGTCATCCTCGTCGACTATCGCGGCGTGGATACGATGGGCGAGATCGCGGTGGTGATGGCCGCGGGGCTGGCGATCCTGGCGCTGGTGCGCGTGCGGCTCGGCCGCCGCGTCGAGCATGCCGAACCGCAGGTGGCGTCCGAAAGCAGGGAGACGGTGGCATGAAGACGCTGATCCTTCGCACCATCGCGCCTTATCTTTCGGCGCTGATGATGATCTTCTCGGTATTCGTGCTGCTGCGCGGCCATAACGATCCGGGCGGCGGCTTCATCGGCGGGCTGCTCGCCGCCTCGGCCTTCGCGATCTACGGCATTGCCAGCGGCGTCGCTTCGGCGCGGCGCGCGATGCGGTTTCACCCGATGGCGATCGCGGGGTCCGGCCTCGCAATGTCGGTGCTGGCCGGGCTCGCCTCGATCCTGTTCGGCGTGCCGTTCATGACCGGCCTTTGGGCGCCGCCGATCCCCGGCATCGAGTTCGAACTTTCCTCGGTGCTGTTCTTCGACATCGGGGTCTATCTGGTCGTCCTCGGCGCGATCACTTCCGTCGCGCTGGCGCTCGAGGAAAGGGACGACGAATGATCGAGACCGCGCTTTCCATCCTGGTCGGCATCTTCTTCGCCGTCGCCGTCTATCTGCTCCTGTCCAAGCATACGATCCGGATCATGCTGGGCGTCGTCGTGCTCGGCAATGCGGCCAATCTGTCGATCTTCACCGCCGGACGGCTGACGCGCGAAGTGCCGCCGGTGATCCCGCCCGACCTCTACGTGCCCGAGATCGCGACGGCCAATCCGCTGCCGCAGGCGCTGGTGCTCACCGCCATCGTGATCTCCTTCTCCCTCTTCGCCTTCCTTTTGGTCCTGGCATGGCGCGCCTACCAGGACCTCGACACCGACAACACCGAAGAGATGCGCATCGCCGAGCCGAAGGCCGATCCGCTGCCGCCATTGAGCTACTGAGGACAGATGGAATCCGCTTCGAACCCGTACGGCGTCGACATCTCGCAGGCCATGATCGTCGAGCGCGTGGCGCTGGCGGACTGGCTGCTGGTCTTCCCCGTGGCGCTTCCGCTTCTGGCCGCCGCCATTCTGGTGATGCTGCGCAGCCGGCCGAAACTCCACGCGCCGATCGCGCTGGCCGTGATCGGCGTCGTGCTTATCTCCAACGTCGTCCTCCTCTCCCGCGTCCTCGACGAGGGGCCGTTCGCGATGACGATGGGAAGATGGCTGCCACCCTTCGGCATCACCTTCGTGGCCGATACGCTGGGCCTTCTGCTGGCGACGACCGCGGCGCTGGTGGCGCTCGTCTGCGCGCTGTTCGGGTCCACCTCGATCGACGTGACCGGCAAGCGCTACGGCTTCTATCCGTTCCTGCTGCTCTTGATGACCGGCGTCGGCGGCTCGTTCCTGACGGGCGACATCTTCAACATGTATGTCTGGTTCGAGGTCTTCCTGATCTCGTCCTTCGGGCTCCTGATCCTCGGCTCGGAGCGCGCGCAGCTCGACGGGGCGTTCAAATATGCGATCCTGAACCTCGTCGCGACAACGCTGTTCCTGATCGCGACGGGCCTGCTCTACGGCGTGTTCGGCACCCTCAACATGGCCGACATCGCGCTCAAGGCCGACGGCCTGCGCGAAGAGGCGCCGCTGACGATGCTGGCGACGCTCTATCTCGTCGCCTTCGGCATGAAGGCGGCCGCGTTTCCGCTGCACTTCTGGCTCCCCGCCTCCTACCACACGCCGCGGCTGGTGGTGGGCGCGCTGTTCGGCGCGCTTTTGACCAAGGTCGGCATCTATGCGCTGCTGCGCACGCTCTTTCTGCTCTTTCCCGAAGAGGGCGGCGCGCTGTCGGGCGTCATCGCCGTCGTCGCGATCCTGACCATGATCTTCGGCGTGATCGGCGCGCTGGCGCAGACCGATATCCGTCGGATCATGGGTTACATCGTCATTTCGGGCATCGGCATCATGATGGCCGGGCTCGCGCTCGGCGACCGGATGGGGCTCGCCGGCACCGTGCTCTATGCAGTGCATTCCATGCTGGTGATGGCGGCGCTCTACCTGCTCGTCGCGCTGATGCGCAAGGCGGGAGGGACGTATTCGCTGAGCGAACTGGGCGGGCTCTACCGCTCGCATCCGCTGCTGGCGGCGATGGCGCTGCTGCTCGTTCTGTCCGCCGCGGGCTTGCCGCCCGGCTCGGGACTTTGGCCGAAGGTGATGCTGGTCAAGTCCGCGCTCGATGGCGAGGGCGGGTGGCTGGCGTTTGCGATCCTCCTGAGCGGCCTCATGACGACGCTGGCGCTGGGACGAGTCTTCGCGCTCGCCTTCTGGCGGCCGCGCGTGGATGGCACGGTGGTGCCCGCGACGCCGCTCGACCGTTCGGGCATGTTCGCACTAGTCCTGATCATGGTGCCGATCCTGTGGATCGGGCTCTATCCGGAGCCGGTGCTCGCAATGGCCGATGCTGCGGCCGCATCGCTGCTCGATCCGGCGAGCTATTCGCTGCTCGTCCTGCCTGCCGGAGGCGGCTCATGACCCTGCTTCTCGTCAATGTCCTGCTGGCGCTGGCCTGGGGCGGCGTGACCGGTTCGTTCACGCTGTTGAACCTCCTCTTCGGCTTCATCCTCGGTGCCGGCGCGCTCTATCTGATCCGCAAGGAGATCGGCTCGCTCGGCTACCTGGCGCGGATGCGCCGCGTCGTCTCGCTGACGTTCCTGTTCCTCGTCGAACTGGTGAAATCCTCCTGGACCGTCGCGATGACGGTTCTGTCGCCGAGGATGGACATCAAGCCGGGGATGTTCGTCTACCCGCTCAAGGTCGACAAGGATGCCGAGATCACCATGCTGGCGAATCTCATCACCCTGACGCCGGGCACGCTCTCCGTCGACGTGTCCGAGGACCGCCGCTTCCTGTTCATCCACGCGCTCGACTGTTCCGATCCGGACCAGTTGCGCCACGACATCGCGACCGGCTTCGAACGCAAGATCATGGAGGCGTTCCGATGAGCTTTCCGCAAGGGTTTCTGTCGGTCGCGGAATATATCGGGCTGATCCTGCTCAGTCTGTCGTTTCTCCTGACAACTTACCGGGTCATCGTCGGACCGACCTTGCCGGACCGGATCGTCGCGCTCGACATGCTGGTCGTCGTCGCGGTCGGCTTCATCGCGTTGATCGGCATCCGCACCAGTTTCACCCTTTACGTCGACGTGGCGATCTCGCTCGGCCTCGTCGGTTTCCTCGCGACGGTGGCATTCGCACGCTTCGTCATGGCGAAAGGCTCGCTTTGGGTGAAGCAGGAGGATGAGCGAAATCTGCGGGAGGTGAGCGATGATTGAGGCGGTTTTGAATGTCGTCGTCGGGCTGATGATCGTCGGCGGCGCCGCCTTCTCGCTGGTCGCCTCGATCGGCATCAACCGGTTTCCTGACGTCTATTGCCGGATGCACGCCGCCTCGAAGGCCGGCACGCTCGGCTCCGGCGTGATCCTGCTGGCACTTGCCGTCCACGCCGACGATACCGCTACGGTGATGCGCGCCATCGCCGGCTTCGTGTTTCTTCTGCTGACGGCGCCCGTCGCCGCACATCTTCTTGCCAAGGCTTCGTATGAGGCGGGCTACAAATTATGGGACAAGTCCGTCAAGGACGAGATGATCGTCAAAATTCGCGAGCAGAAGGCAACACGCCAGCATCGTGACGACGTCTGATCGTCGCATTTGCCGCAAGATGTTTGCAACTTCCGATTACAACTGGGCCGATGTTTCGGTATATCGAACTTTCGTATGGGTGCAAAGCATCGCGTAGTCCAATTTGCCCGGTAAATAATCCGCAAGATTAATTGACTTGCTCTATTATTCGTACCAATTGTTAATCAAGCACTGTGGATTCGTCGCTGGCGGTGAAACAGAACCGGCGAATCGAAAAAGACCGGCGCTCTACCGATTGACAATTATTGGGGCCGAAAATGGAACTCTCTGAAGACCTGCAGCGAAACAGCGACATGTTGATCGAACTGACGGCGGACGTCGTTGCCGCCTATGTCAGCAACAATCCCGTCCCGGTCGGCGAACTTCCGAACCTGATCGCCGACGTGCATATGGCGCTTGGACGCGTCGGAACGCCGCCCGAGGCTGTGCCTGCCGACAAGCAGAAGCCGGCGGTCAACCCGAAGAAGTCGGTGCATGACGACTACATCATCTGCCTGGAAGACGGGAAGAAGTTCAAGTCGCTCAAGCGCCACCTGATGACCCATTACGGGTTGACGCCCGAGCAGTATCGCGAGAAGTGGGGCCTCGACGCCACCTATCCGATGGTGGCGCCCAACTATGCCGCCGCACGCTCGCAGCTTGCCAAGAAAATGGGGCTGGGGCGCAAGCGCAAGGCGCGCTGAGCGCGCTGCCTCACGCATAGTCGACCAGTTTCCGCCGACGCCTTCCGGGCGTCGGCTTTTTCTTGGGGGCCACCCCGACGTCGATCTCGTCCAGCGCCTGCTTCAATGCGATGTGCCGATTGAGGTCGTAGCTCCAGTGGCGATTGCTGCCGCGGATGCGCTCGCGCTCGATCAACCGCTTCAGGCGCCTGGCAAGGTCCCCGCGCTTCGACGCGTCGGCCGTCTGAAGCCGGTCGATCTCGATGCCGCAAGTGCACAGGAGCGCCACGCGCTGCATCGCCTGGCGCCGGCGCGCTTCGTTCTCGACCACGAACATCCGTGCTTCGCTCTTCAGATCCACTTTGCTCTCTCCTCGGCTTGAGGCGACGATCCTGCGCGCAGGTTCGGAGCGGGGGGATAAGTTTCCTGTCGATGCTCTGGATCGATCCGGAAATCCGGATTGGATTCAATCATTTGGTGGAAATCGAAACTTTTGATGTTCGATATTTGTTCTCATGCTGCCAAATCCGGGATAGAAAGCATTTATTCCTATCTCGGAGGTGAACGGTGGCGGCGGCGAAACGAAGGACTGATCCCGAAATCCCCTCGGCGGAGCAACCGCCATCGCCTTATCCCGCTTCGAAGAAGACCGACGAGCGCTGGATGAGCGAATGCGAGGCGGTGATCGACATCGTCTCGGCGTTCTTCAACGTCTCGGGCAGGGAAATCCGCAATCCGACGCGCTCACCGGCGCCGGTCGCCAAGGTGCGGCAGATCGGCATGTATGCGGCTCATACGGTTCTGCAGATTCCGATGAAGAATGTCGGCTGCGGATTCGCCCGCGACCGCACGACGGTGCAGCACGCCGTCAACCTCGTCGAGGACTGGCGGGAGGATGGCGAGTTCGACGGAATCGTCGATCAGGTCGAGCGGTTGGTGCGCGTGCTCGTGCGCCGCGAACAGATATGAGGGCGGGCATGGACGACAGGCAATTGGTGCGGCTGATCGGTTTTCTTTCGAAGGGCGCGGCGCGGTGCGAGGCTGGCGGACGTCCCGGACGGATGCGGATCGACGCGGGCGAACGCGGCGCGATCGAGGTGCCGACCGCCACGCTGCGCAACGCGATGGAACGGGGGCTGGCCGCCCGTGCCGGTGCGGGCCTATCGGTCTCGCGTGAGGGATCGGCCTGGCTGGCGCGCGCCATGGCATCGCCCGAAGACCGTTTCCAGGTCCAGCATCAGGAGCGCGACCTGCGGACGGTCGAGATCGGCGGCGTGCGGGAACTCGCGACGGTCAATCTGCGCGAAAGCCCGCTCGCCGCGCTGGCGCAACGCAAGGATCGGGATGGTCGGGCCTTCCTGTCCGCCGGTGAGGTCGAGGCGGGCGAGCGTTTGCGGGCGGACTACGGTTTCGGCCAGATCGCGCCGCGTCTCAGCGCCAACTGGGAGGCCGGCGTCTGCGCCGGGCGGCGAGGGGGCGGCAATGCCAAAGCCGACCTGAGCGATGATGCGCTCGCCGCGCGCCAGCGGGTCGACCGTGCCATCGACGCCATCGGGCCGGAACTGAGCGGCATCCTCGTCGATATCTGCTGCTTCCTGAAGGGGCTCGAGCAGGTCGAGACGGAACGCGGCTGGCCGCGACGCTCGGCCAAGCTGATGCTCAAGACGGCGCTCGGCGCGCTTGCCCGCCACTATCACCCGCAGCGCCGCGAGCGACGGCGGGGCATGCTGCATTGGGGAACGGCCGATTACCGGCCGCAAATCTAGCTCGCCGGCGCGGCTTCGGCGACACTCGCCGCTTCCATGCGGATGCGCTTGATCATCGAGCGCAGGCCGTTGGCGCGTTGCGGGGTGAGGTGTTCGTCGAGCCCGAGGCGCTTGAGGACGCCGTCGGCGTCGATGGCGAGCATCTCGGAGGCGCGGCGGCCGGAATAAAGCGCGAGGACGATGGCGACCAGCCCCTTGACGATGTGCGAATCCGAATCGCCTTCATAGGAGATCGCCGGATCGGAGCCTTCGCCGATGGTGGAGTTGAGCCACACCTGGCTGACGCAGCCCTGCACCTTGTGCGCGGCGTCGCGCGCGTCCTGCGGATAGGCGGGCAGGCTCGCGCCGAGGTCGATGATGTAGCGGTATCGCTCTTCCCATTCGTCGAGGAAGGCGAAATCGTCGTAGATCTGGTCGATGCTGGTGCTCATGCAGCGGATATAGGCGTCGGCGCGCCGATCGTCACCTCAAAAGGTCGCGGCGGGCGTTGCCGGGACGCTGCCGGTCGTCATTTCGGCATCGAAGGCGGGCACGGTCTCGCTCGGGCCGGCGAGCATGCTCTCGCTTTCCTGCGTGCCGAACTGGCCGTCGAGCGCCTCATAGGCCATGCGTGCCCCCTCACGGGCCCGGACGCCCATCGAGCCGACGAGCGCGCCGCCGACCTCGCAAACTTCCGGCTTGCGCTCGCAGATGCCGGTGACGTCGCTGATCGCCTCGCGGGCGGCGAACAACGCATCGAAGGCGCCGACCTGCGGCTCTCCTGTCTCGCTCACCGGGGCGAGCGGGATGAAGAAGAGGGCTACCGACAGCCAGAACGCGCTTTTGAACAGAAATCCGATCATCATCTTTCCCCGTCGCCGGCGCTCCCCGTGCCGGCTTCGATGAGATCAAAGCATGAGGACGAAAAAGGCTGCTTGAGGACGGCAGGGTAATTTTCGGCAAATTCGATTCAAGTTTTAACGATCGTTCTGAAGTCCTTTGAAGAAGACCGGCGCGCGATGCCGGAAAGGGCGCAATCGTGCGGCCCGGCGCGGTGCGATCGGCAGCGACGGCGGGTCGAAAACGCCGGTTACGAACGCTTTACCATCCTCGCAAACGATGGCGGCAGGGGCCGCGCGAGCCCGTCTTTCGACCACGGATCGGGTCGCTTTATCCTTTCCTTAAACGCTGGATGCGAGGGTGATCGCAATGATGTCGACCCGCGAAAAGCGGGCTGTGTGCGAGTGCGTTGCGTTGAAATCTAGCCGAATCCGATCCTGCGACTGGATGGGCCAGTTCCTTGGCTCCTGCGAGCGGCTGGTTCATGCGCGCCTGTCGGATGCCGAGGCGCGCCAGCGCCAGGCACGGCTGATCGCGGTTCAGCTCGGCGTACCCTTCTTCCTGACCGCGATCGCCGCACCGCTGGCGCTTGGCGCCTGGGGCGCCAATGCTGCATTGGGCGTCGCGGCCGCGATCTTCGCTCTTTCGTGGACGCAGGTGGTGATCGCCGCCTCGGGCCGGCATTTCCGTCTCGTCGCCGGCTTCGGCCTCGGATCGGCGCTGGTGACAGGTGCCGTAGGCATATGGATGGGCGCACCTGCGCCGGCGCTCCTTCTTCTTGCCATCGCCATGATCGGCGAGACGGCCTGGGTTTCCGGCTCGCACGTCGCCGCCGGAAGGGCGGCCCTGATCGCGACCCCGCTCGGCGCAGCAACGTTCTTCGCAGGCGATGCGGCCGGGGCGACGGCGACGATGACTGCGGCGGCCGCCGCGCTCGGATACGTGATCGTCGCCCTGCCGCGTCTGGTCGCGCTGTTGACGGCGCGGCCGCAGATGCAGCCAGTGGAACCGAGCCTCGATGCACGCATGGACGCGGTGATCCTGACCTTGACGCGCGAAGGCGAGGTGGTCGGCGCATCCGCCCAGGCGCGCCGCATCCTGCATCTCGAACCCGACCTTTTGACGGGAACCGGCTTCTTCGAGCGCGTGCGGGTGAGCGACCGGGTCAAGCTTCTGTGTGCGCTCGGGTCGGACCGCACCGAACCCCAGCATCTCCATCTGACGCTGCGCGTGCCCGGCGCGTTGGCGGGCGACGTCGCACATGTCGATGTCGGCCTTGAACTCCTGCGCGGCGAAGGCGCATGGACGGCGATCCTGCGCGACGCGAGCGAAATCGCGGACCTGCGCGCCGCGCTCGACGATGCGGCGGACCAGGCGGCGGCGATCGAAGTGGCCAAGAGCCGCTTCCTTGCCGCCGTCAGCCACGAATTGCGCACGCCGCTGAATGCGATCATCGGCTTTTCTGATCTTTTGCTTCACGAGGCGGTTTCGGGCCCGTTGCCGGTAAAGCAGGCCGAGCATGTCGGCCTGATCCGGGAGGCGGGCAACCATCTTCTGGCGGTAGTCAATTCGATCCTCGACATCTCGAAGATCGAGGCAGGCGCCTACGCCATCCATCCCGAGCCGTTCGAACTCGTCAGCGCGATGGAACTGACCGTCTCGCTGATGGCAAGCCAGGCGGCCGAAAAGGGCGTGGCGCTCGAAATCGCGGGCCGCGACGACATGGGCGAACTCGATGCCGACCAGCGCGCGGTTCACCAGATCCTGCTCAATCTCGTCTCGAACGCGATCAAGTTCACACCGCATGGCGGGCGGGTGCGCTTGTCGGCGGCGCCGAGGGGCGAACGGATCGCGCTGATGGTTGCCGACAACGGCATCGGCATAGCCGCCAGCGATCTGGCAGGGCTCGGCCAGCCGTTCACGCAAGTTCAGAACGACTATACGCGCAAGTTCGAAGGCACCGGCCTTGGCCTTTCCCTCGTCAAAGGACTGGTGGCGCTCCACGATGGCGAGCTTGCCATCGAAAGCGCGCCGGGCGAGGGGACGACGGTCACGGTCAGCCTTCCCGCGCAGCGCACCGCTCCGGCGGTGACCGCATTGAACACGACAGCGAATGGAAATGGACAAAGGGCGAATGGCAGCACGTTCCGCAAAATCGCGTAAGCGCAAGCAGAGCCCCGGCCTTCTGGCCGCGGGCCTGGCGGCGACCGGACGCGCGATTGCCGAACGCCCGGTGGGCGTGGGCGGCGTGACGGCGTTCGCGATCACCTTCGCCTTCATCGCCGCCAACGCGATCTGGTATCAGCCGCACCAGCACAAGAGCGCGTTCTTCCAGACACGGCACCTGCCGCCGCGCGAGCCGGCAGAGCCCGTCGACGTGACGCGGCTCGAACTGGCGCCGTCGGTCGACCTGCCGCAACAGGCGATGCAGCCACCTATTGCGGCCCGGCCACAGGAAGCGCCGCAGCCGGCAGCGGCTCCGGCGGGGCCGGATGCGGCCGCCAGCCGGCCCGACGCCCGTCAGGCCGTCGTGGCCGAAGTGCAGCGCGTCCTCGCCGACCTGAAGCTCTATGGCGGCGCCATCGACGGATTGACGGGCCCGCAGACCGACCAGGCGGTGCAAGCCTATCGCGAGCGCCTCGGGCTGGCGCCGGATGGCGGCATCGATGGCGAACTGTTGCGCCATCTCGGCGCCAAGACCCGGGTCGACGGCGAGGCGGAGGCGGTGGAGCAGGCCGCGCGCGCGGCGACCGACCAGATGCAGACGGCCTCCGCGCCCGCATCGGGCGACCAGCGCGTCATCCGTATCCAGGCCGGACTGCGCGCCTTCGGCAATCAGGGCATCGACCTCGACGGACAGGTCGGCCCGCGGACCGTTGCGGCGATCAAGGAGTTCCAGAGCCTTTTTGGCCTGACGCAGACCGGTACGCCGGACGATGCGACCTATGCCAAGATGAAGGAAATCGGGCTCACCGACTGACGGGACCACGATGCGCGTTACTTCCGACCTATGGGTTTCCGCGACGATCAGAAGGGTGTTCGCGTCGGGCGGCTATGGAGCCGTCGTCAGGCGCGGCGCGACCGAGGCCGGCGCGATCTTCGTCGTCGTGCGTTCGCGCTTCGGCGAGGCGACGCTTTATGCTCCGCGCGCGCAGTCCGATTACGGCGAAGCGCGTCCCGACGAGCGGATGTTCTCGGCGGTGCTGGAGGGCGTCGACGACACGGCCATCGAGGCACGGCTCGAGAAGGAACGGCGGTTCGATCCGGATTTGTGGGTGGTGGAGATCGAGGCGGACCAGAGGCTGGTGGACGAGTTGCTGTAGCGTTCAGCAGAGCGGACTGACTGCGTCAGGAGTCTTTGTGGAGGGTCACCTTCGCAAAGACAGTGCCGGCCGTGTCGATCCTAGGATCGGTTGCCCAGCCGCGTCACCGATGCCGGCATTGCTGCCTCGGCCAGATAATCCTCGACGAAAGCCCGGATGGTGGCGGGGGTGGCGAAGCGGTGGGGGTGGGTGGCGGAGGCGATGAGGTAGGCTTCCTCGGCGGAGAGGCCGAGGCGCTTCAGTGCTGCGGCGAGCGTGGTCATCGCAGGATCGGCGAGGAGTGCGGCGGCCGCGTGCTCGTCGATATTTAGGAGGCTCGCGAGCGTTGCGCGCAACGTGACGGGATTGCCGCTGAGCGCTGCCGCTCGCAGCTTGAGATAGGGCGTCGGTGCCTCGGTCCAGCGGGCGGACCGAGCTTCGGTGGTCGGCACCATCATCGCGCGCAGTCTTTCGAGCGTGGCGGGAAGCATGGAGCTGGGCGCGGGGTTTGCGGCCTCAGTCGCGGAATGGGACTTCAACGACGCGATCAGCCTGGCGATGCGCGGATCGAGGTTGCGGCGGCGCTCGATGGCAAGCGCGTGGCCGAGACCGTGCCGGCCGATCAGGGCGAGGAGGTCGATGTCGCGCAGCGCGGACGAGCGGACCAGAAGCGGGGCGCAAACGTCGAGCGGCTCGGCGCAGAGGCGTCGGACGAGCGCGGGCGGCGGGTTGAGGCATTCCGACAGGGCAGCCGCGACATAGCGCAGGGTTTCGCGAGAGGCGTGGGTGAGTAGGGGCGTCGCCAGATCTTCGATCTGGGCGACTTCCTGACGCGAGGGGCGCAGGATGGAGCAGAATGCAGAGACCGCCGCGCGCAGGAGACGGTCGGACTTGGTGCTTTGTGCACTGGGGGCAAACTGCCGGAACTCGACGCTGGACACTGGTTACGCCCGATCTTGCGGATACTCGAACACGCGGGAGAGAAGCGTCGAACCGAACGCCTGCCACCCATCGTTCAACTTAGCGCAAATGCGTTATGTACTTATTAACCGTGGCCGCGGCATATCGGATTAGGAGGCGTTGCGTAGAGCTCCACAACCGTGACCGCGAGCAACGACCATGGCGACGATTGTCAGGCTTCGGCCGAATTCCTCGACACCTTCTTCACGTCCGGCACCGCCGGGCGGGGCGAGGATCATCATCTTCCCAGGTGTGCGCTATGAAAGACTGGCCGATGCGCCGGTGCGCAAGCCGCGCGCGCGCCGCAAGAAGGCCTGATCACCGCAGGCTGCAGGCCAGCCCGGCCAGATAGCGCGAGACGGTCGGCTCGAAGGTCGGGTCCGGCATGAAGGCGCGCACCACGACGATTCCTTCCTGAACCTCCGTTTCGACGAAGACGGCCGTGCCGAAATCTTCCGACTGGCTGTTGCGCAGTTCGGTCAACTGGGCCGAGGTCGCGACCAGGAAATCGAGCTCGCCATCGCTCGACGTGCGGTCGTTGATCGAGAAGATGTTCTGGCCCGTCCTGTCGTAGATCGACATCGACCAGTAGGGGACGTCGCCCTCGGCTTCCAGATGGACGATGCCCTCGGACAGATCGATGCGGCAGGCGGCCGCTTCGAAAAACGGATCGGGAAGATGCAGCATGTTGGCACCCGACGCGGGATCGATGCGCACCACTTCGTAGAAGGGCGCGCGCGCTTCCAGTCGCGCCCAGACGTCGGCTTCGGTCACATGGGGGATTAGCAGCAGAACCAGGCCGTGAACGATGCCGGCGCCGACGAGCCCGACCAGGATGGCGCGCAAGAACCTACCCATTGCAGCGCTCCCGAACGATGCGCGGCAAGGTGATCTCGGCGAAATCCGCGGTGCCGACGGTCGGCGTGTCGTAAACGGCAAGGACGAGGCGGTAGGGGCCTTCGGTGCCGATCTGCAGCCAGTTGCCCGGCGCGAGATGGCGCGAGAGAGCGATCGAGAACGAACCGGACGCATCGCGCAGCAATGCCAGCGACTGCAGCGCACGCGGTGTCTCCGCCGCGCCCGGCTGGACGGCGTGCATCGTCCAGAAACGCGAGGCCGGGACGTTGCCCGTCACGACATAGTCGCAGGCGCCGCGCAGCGGCTGGCCCGTCGTGTCGCGCGCGGCGACGAACTGCGCACCTTCGGCGGCGCCGAGCGAGAGCTTGCCCTCGCGCGCGAAGCGGGCCTTGGCATAGGGATCGGCCTGCGGCGTCCCCTCGGTCGGATTGACGCTCCACTCGCCGATCGTCAGCGCGCCGAAATCCTCGACCTCCTCCATCATCAGCCAGACGCTGCCCGCGCCGCCGCCAAGGGCGATCGCCAGCGCAAGCACGATGAGAAGGAGGGATTTCAGCATCAGGAACGTCGTTCAGCAGGGCCGGAATTCACGATGGCGGGCAAGTTCGCCGTCTGGCACTTACACGACGCGGCAGAAAAAATCATGCGAATGTCAAAGCGCCGACAGCGTTTCGGGCGTGTCCGGCAGCCGGACGACCGGTGCCTGCCGGAACGCGTCGGACATGTTGACGAGAAGGCGCGTGGTGCGGTTCGACAAGAGGGCGGGGCGCTCCTGCTGCTCCGTCGTGTCGGTCTCGGCTCCAGCGGCGCTCGTCTCGGCCTCGGCCACGAGCTTCTCGTCGACGAACGGGTTCTCGATGCCGGGGATCGGCTTCAGTTCGACGTTCTGATGCGCGTAGGTCATCAGGCGCTGCCAGGTCATGGCAGGCAGCGAGCCGCCGGTCATGTTGTTGGTGGTCGAGAAATCGTCGTTGCCCATCCAGACCGCGGCCGTGTAGTTGCCGGTGAAACCGACATACCAGGCGTCGCGATAGGCCTGCGTCGTGCCGGTCTTGCCGGCCGAGCGTATGCCTTCGAGGGCGGCGCGCCGGGCGGTGCCCCATTCGGGAATCTGGACGAGGATCGAGTTGAGCGAGGCGAGCGCCTCGGGCGACAGGGCAGGGACCGGCGGGGGCGCGTCGCGGCCGAAATCATAGACCACGTCGCCCGCATGGGTGAGCATCTGCGAAATGCCGTGCCGCGTGCCCGCGACGCCGCCGGCGGCAAGCGTGTTGTAGGCGGTGGCCTGGTCCATCACGGTCAGGCTCGACGTGCCGAGGACCATCGTCTTGTGCGTGCTGATCTCGGATTCGACGCCCATCGCCATGGCGATGTCACGGATCGGCGTGGTGGTCAGGTGATCGTGGGCGAGACGCACGGGAACGGTGTTGATCGAGCGCACCAGCGCCTCGGTCAGCGACATGCGGCCGGAAAACTTGCGTGCATAGTTCTGCGGCGACCAGCCGCCCCAATTGATCGGCGCGTCGGAAATGACGGAGTCCGGCTTGAAGCCGTGCTCCATCGCCGCCGCATAGACATAGGTCTTGAAGGACGAGCCGGTCTGGCGCAGCGCCCGCGTCGCACGGTTGAACTGGCTGCGGCCGTAATCGCGCCCGCCGACCATGGCGCGCACGGCGCCATTGTCCTCGATCAGCACGATCGCGCCTTCGGTGACGCGATACTCGGAGCCGTGCTGGCGAAGGTGGAATTCGAGCGACTCTTCCGCCGCGCGCTGCATGTCGAGATCGATCGTCGTTCGGGCGACGAGCGCGTGCGGGCCGTTCCTCGGCGCGTGCTTCTTGACCTCCTCGAAGGCCCAGTCGAGGAAATAGTCCGGGCTCTCCATATTGGCGCGGTCGACGGAGGTGGCTGGGCGCAGGCGCGCTGCGAGAACCTCGCCTTCCGACATCATGCGGCTGTCGACCAGATTGTTCAGGACGACGTTCGCACGGCCGCGCGCGGCGGGCAGGTTGATGTGGGGCGCGTAATTGCCCGGCGCCTTGAAGAGGCCGGCCAGCATCGCCGCCTCGGCGAGCGTCACGTCCTTGATGTGCTTGTCGAAATAGAAATCCGCCGCAGCCGTGATGCCGAACGTGCCGCCGCCCATATAGGCGCGGTCGAGATAGAGCTGGAGGATTTCCTTCTTCGACAGATTGGCCTCGAGCCAGAGGGCGAGGAAGGCTTCCTTGATCTTGCGCTCCATCGAGCGCTCATTGGTCAGGAACAGGTTCTTGGCGAGCTGCTGGGTGAGGGTGGAGCCGCCCTGGACGACCGAATTGGCGCGCACGTTCTGCGACATGGCGCGGGCAAGGCCGATGACGTCGATGCCGAAATGCTCGAAGAAGCGGCGGTCTTCGGTGGCCAGCACGGCCTTGATAACGTGGTCCGGCATCTCGTCGACGGGGACGGAATCGCGCTGGATGATGCCGCGCTGGCCGATCTCATTGCCGTAGCGATCGAGGAAGGTGACGGCGTATTCGCCCTGGCTGCGCCAGTCGCGCGCGGTTTCCTCGAAGGCGGGCATGGCGAGCGCCAGCATGACGATGGAGCCGGCGGTGCCCATGGTGAAGGCTTCGCTCGACATCTCGACGATGCCGCGCCGCCAGCCGGTGACCTTGAAGCGGCGGAAGAAGATGGTGACGTTTTCCCACCGCTCACGCGCGCGAAAGCCGGCCTCGTAGAGCGAGGTATCGATCCACGCGTCGAACGCGAGCAGACGGCCAGGCCGCGACGCCTTCCTCTTGCGAGCCGAAAACGGATTCTTCATTAGCCCACTGCGCCCAATGCCCGAACGCCCCCGCTCGACCTGCAACCAGGAAGCGAAGGCAGTACAACCCTTCAGGCACCAAGTGTCCTCCAAATGCCTGCCGGCCACAAGGGATGTGTCCGACTTTGGCACGGTATCGTGAATGGAAAAACTGCGGCGTCGCTAACGGGCAACAGTGGCCGTTGGGGCAAGGGATAAAAGAAAATAGGAAAATAATCCTTGACACCGTGACGGTGCTTCTGTAGGTTTCGGGCATGGTCGCACTATTGCGGCTGGGGCGGAGCGGATGGCTCGCCGAAGATCATCTCACATCGATGCCGAGAGGGGATAAATGGGGAGCGCTGAGGGCGTTTTCGCCGCGATGCGGCATGTGCATGAGGGCGGGGAGGCTTCGCTGGAAAACCTGGCGATGATCGCGGGGCGGTCGTTGCGGACGGTGCGGATGCGGGCCGAGGCGGAAGGCTGGAAGCCGGTCGCGGCGGGCAGCGTGGCGGAGCGGCGGCGGCGGATCGAAATCCAGTACGACCGGCTGATTGCGGAAATCGAGCGGCTGACGCTCGGAAGCGAAGACGGGGAGGGACTGACCTTCGACAAGGCCCGCGTCGACACCATCATGGCGATGGTGCGGGCGCTGGAAAAAATCGGCGAAACCATGCGCTCCGACGAGGACGCAAAGGACAAGCAGATCAAAGACGATGCCGAACTTGCAGCCGCTCTCAAGCGGATCGACGACCGAATTCGCGAACTCGCCCGATATCATGCAGGACGGATGGGCGGCGCAGAACCTGACGGCGCATGTTGAGGCGCTGACGCGCGGGGAATGGTTCGACCGCTCGCATGGTGCGCAGTATCCGATAGGAACCACGAAGCCGACCTGGCTGGTGCTGGGCGGGCGCGGCGCGGGGAAGACGCGGCTGGGGACCAAATGGGTGAACGCGCTTGTGCGCGGGCTGGTGCCCTTCAGTCGTGCCGGAAAGCATTGCCGGATTGCGCTGATCGGCGAGACGCTGGGCGATGTGCGCGAGGTGATGATCGAGGGCGCTTCGGGCATCATCACGCAGGCGCGCGGCAACCGGCCGCGCTACGAGGCGGGACGACGCCGGCTCGTCTGGGATTGCGGCGCTGTCGCCCATGCGTTTTCGTCTGAGGACCCCGAAAGCCTGCGCGGGCCGCAATTCGACGCGGCCTGGTGCGACGAACTGGCGAAATGGCGCCATCCGCAGGCCTGTTTCGACATGCTGCAATTCGGATTGCGGCTCGGCGAGCGGCCGGTGCAGATCATCACCACGACGCCACGGCCGATCCCGCTGGTGAAGGCGTTGATGGCCGATCCGGACGTGACGGTGACGCGGCTCAAGACGATGGACAATCGCGGCAATCTGGCGGCCGGCTTCATCGAGACGATCCGCAAGCGCTATGCCGGATCGCGGCTCGAGCGGCAGGAACTCGACGGCGAACTCATCGAGGATCGCGACGATGCGCTTTGGTCGCGCGCGCAGTTGGAGGCGGCGCGGATCGGGGGGCGGCCGGAGATGACGCGGATCGTGGTCGCGGTCGACCCGCCGGCGAGCTCGGGCAGCCGAGCGGATGCGTGCGGGATCGTGGTTGCCGGATTGTGCGACGACGGACGCGCGGTGGTGCTGGAGGACGCGACGGTGCAGGGCCTGAAGCCGCAGGGCTGGGCCGCGCGCATCGTCGAGGCCTATCACCGGCATGAGGCAGATTGCGTCGTCGCCGAGGTCAACCAGGGCGGCGACATGGTCGGCGCGGTGCTTGTCGCCGTCGATGCGAGCCTGCCGGTGAAGGCGGTGCGCGCCTCGCGCGGCAAGTGGCTGCGCGCCGAGCCGGTGGCGGCGCTCTATCACCAGGGCAAGGTTGTCCATGCGCGCCGCTTTGCCGAGCTTGAAGACGAGATGTGCGATTTCGGGCCGCAGGGCCTGTCGAACGGACGCTCGCCCGACCGGCTCGACGCGCTCGTCTGGGCGCTGAACGAACTTCTTCTGGGGCGCGGGCAGGAACCGCGCATCCGCAAACTCACCTGAAGGAATTGCCGATGGGATGGAAATGGCCTTGGGCGCGGCGCCCGGAGGACGATGGCGCGCGGCTGGAAACCCGGTCGGCGAGCCTGTCGCCGGGCTTCGTCGCGCTGCACATGAATGGCGAGGCGGTGTGGACGCGCGGCGACTATGCGGCGCTCGCCCGCGAAGGCTTCATGCGCAATCCGGTCGTGCATCGCTCGGTGCGGATGATCGCACAGGCGGCGGCGACCATTCCCTTCCTGCTTTATGAGGAAGGCGAAGAACTGACCGAGCATCCGCTGCTCGACCTCGTCGCGCGTCCGAATGCGCGCCAGTCGGGGCCGGCCTTTCTGGAAGGGCTCTACGGGCATTTGATGATGGCCGGGAATGCCTATGCGGAATTGGTCGAGACACCGTCCGGGGCGCGCGAGTTGCATTTGTTGCGGCCCGACCGGGTGACGGTTTCGGCCGACCGGGCGGGCTGGCCGGTGGCGCTGGAGGAGCGGCAGGGGGCTGCGACGCGTCGAGTGGGGCTGGGGCTGGGTGAGGGCGGCGGGGCGCATCATTTCGCGCTCTTCCATCCGCTCGACGACCATTACGGCTTTCCGCCCTTGCAGGCCGCTTTGATGGCGCTGGACGTGCACAATGCGACGGGGCGCTGGAACAAGGCCCTGCTCGACAATTCGGCACGGCCGTCGGGCGCGCTCGTCTACGCGCCGAAGGAAGGCGGGAACCTCACCGACGACCAGTATGAGCGGCTGAAGGCGGAGCTGGAAGAGGGCTATACGGGCGCGGTGCGCGCCGGACGGCCGCTTCTTCTCGAAGGCGGGCTCGACTGGAAGGCGATGGGGCTGACGCCCAAGGACATGGATTTCATCGAGGCGAAGAATGCGGCGAGCCGCGACATCGCACTCGCCTTCGGCATTCCGCCGATGATCCTCGGCATTCCCGGCGACAATACCTATGCGAACTACCAGGAGGCGAACCGCGCCTTCTACCGCCTGACCGTGCTGCCGCTGGTCGAGCGCATCGCGCAGGAACTGGGCGGCTGGCTGGCGCCGCGCTTCGGGGGGCGGCTGAGGCTGCACTACGACGCCGACCGGATCGAGGGGCTGGCTGCCGAGCGCGAGGCGCTGTGGGCGCGCGTTGGTGCGGCAGAATTCCTGACCGATGCGGAGAAACGCGAGGCGTTGGGCTATGGCCCGCGGCCCGTTGCCTGAAGGAGGACGCGATGAACCTTGCGATGGAAACGGCCTGGCTGTGGCTGGCCAAGTTCGCCGGTGCGATCGCCGGCTCGGCGATCTCGGTCGCCTATGTCCTGCCGCGCGGACGGCGCGAGGCGGCGCTGCGGTTCACCGTCGGCGTCGTCTCGGGCCTGATCTTCGGCGGCGCGGCGGGACTGAAGATCGCCTCGGAACTCGATGTCGGATCGGCGCTGGGCGCTTTCGAGATCATGCTGATGGGATCGGCCGCCGCCAGCCTCAGCGCCTGGTGGGCGCTCGGCCTCGTCATGCGGCTCTTCGACCGGGCGGATGGGAAGATGCAGCGGGGCGACAAGGAATGAGCACGGTGAAACTGGAGCGCAAGCTGGTCGACGTGGCGATCGACGGCGTCGACGAGACGGGCATGTTCGAGGGCTATGCGAGCCTGTTCGACCGGGTCGACATGAGCCGCGACATCGTCGAGCGCGGGGCGTTTGCGAGGGCGCTGGCGAAAAAGGGGCCGGGCGGCATCCGGATGCTCTTCCAGCACGATCCGGCGCAGCCGATCGGCGCGTGGACGGCGATTTCGGAGGATGCGTTCGGGCTGAAGGTGCGCGGGCGGCTGTCGGCGGGCTCGATCAGAGGGCGCGAGGTGCGCGAGCTGATCCGCGACGGCGCGCTGGACGGGCTGTCGATTGGCTTCAAGGTCGCGCGCGGCCATACCGATCCGAAAACCGGCATCCGGCATATCCGCGAGGCGGATTTGTGGGAAATCTCGGTCGTGACATTTCCGATGCAGGACGGGGCGCGGATCGCCAAGGGCGACGCGCTGCCGACGACACGCGAATTCGAGCGCTGGCTGACGCGGGACGCGCAGCTCACGCGCAAGGAGGCGAGGCATGTGGTTGCACATGGCTTTGCCAGTTTGAGGCGCGAGCGGGACGCCGCGCCGGACGCAGAGAAGAGCCTGGCGGAGCGCATTCGCCGGGCTGCACGATCCCTCAATCAAAGGACCAATCTTCGATGAACCATTCCATCGAGACCAAGGCGGCGACCGGCGAGATCGGTGATGCCTTCGACGATCTGATGACGACGTTCGGCACGTTTCGCGAGGCGAATGACAGCCGTCTGGCGCAGATCGAAAAGCGCATGAGCGCCGACGTCATCACCACCGACAAGGTGGATCGCATCTCGGCTGCGCTCGACCGCCAGCAGCGCGCGCTCGACGAGATGAGCCTGAAGCGGGCGCGTCCGCATCTGGGCGGCGAACGCGGGGCGGGCGTCGCGCTCGAACACAAGCACGCCTTCGACACCTATGTCCGTGCCGGCGAGGACCGCACGTTGCGCGACCTCGAACAGAAGGCGATGAGCTACGGCTCGGGCCAGGATGGTGGCTATCTCGTGCCCGACGAGATCGAGACGGCGATCGGCGCAAGGCTGCGTGACTTGTCGCCGATCCGCTCGATCGCGACGGTGCGGCAGGTTTCCGGCGCCGTCCTGAAGAAGCCCTTCGCGGTGAACGGCCCGGTGGTCGGCTGGGTCGGCGAAACGGCGGCGCGTCCGCAGACGGCCACGGCGGCGCTGCAGGAGATTCAGTTCCCGACCATGGAGCTCTACGCCATGCCGGCGGCGACGGCGGCACTTCTGGAAGATTCGATCGTCGATCTCGGCGACTGGATCACCGGCGAAGTGGAGGTCGCGTTTGCCGAACAGGAGGGCGCGGCCTTCGTCAATGGCGACGGGGTGAACAAGCCGCGCGGCTTCCTCGACTATGGGTCGGTGGCGGAAGGCGACTGGGCGTGGGGCAGCCTCGGACATGTCGCGACCGGCGTCGACGGCGCGCTGCCGGCGGAAGACGCCTCGGACGTGCTGATCGACACGGTCTATGCGTTGAAGAGCGGCTATCGCCAGAACGCCAACTGGGTGATGAACCGCAGGACGCAGGCCGCGATCCGCAAGCTGAAGGATGCCGATGGCAACTATCTGTGGCAGCCGCCGGCGACCGCGGGTGCGCGTGCCATGCTGATGGGCTTTTCGGTCGTCGAGGCCGAGGACATGCCCGACATCGGTGCGGATGCGACGCCGATCGCGTTCGGCGATTTCGGCCGCGGCTACTTGGTCGTCGACCGGGCGGGCGTGCGCGTGCTGCGCGACCCGTATTCCGCCAAGCCCTACGTGCTCTTCTATGTGACCAAGCGCGTCGGCGGCGGGGTGCAGGATTTCGACGCGATCAAGCTGCTGAAGTTCGCGGCGTAAGGCGTCGAACGAAGTATCGGCCCCGGCAAGCGATTGCCGGGGCCTTTTTGCATCCGACAACCGAGGTGGCGATGACCGCATTTCGAACGACCAGCCCCGAGAGCGAGCCGGTGACGCTGGCCGAGGCGAAGGGCCATCTGCGCGTCCAGCACGACAGCGAGGACGAATTGCTGACGGGCCTGATCCGGGCCGCGCGCGAGGAAGTGGAGGCGGCGACGGGGCTGGCGCTGATGGCGCAGAGCTGGCGCAAGGTGCTCGACGCGCTGCCGGGCGACCGGACGGTGCGCCTCGCCCCGCATCCGGTGCGCGAGGTTCTGTCCGTGACCGTGTTCGGCGAGGATGGCGAGGGATCGGTGGTCGACCCGGCGGGATATGTCGTCGACTCGGTGTCACGGCCGGCAGGGGTTCATTTCAAGGTGCCGCTGGCGCCGACTGCGTCGCTGAACGGGATCGAGATCGATTTCGTGGCGGGGCACGGCGAGGCGGCGACGGACGTGCCCGACCTGTTGAAGCGTGCGGTGCTGGTGCTGGTGGCGCACTGGTACGAATTTCGCGGGGTGCATGGCGCGGGCGACCAGCCGGTTTCGTATCCGGCCGGCTACGAGCGGCTGATCGCGCCGTTCAAGCGCAGGAGGATCGCGTGATGGAGTTCATCGATCCAGGGATGCTGCACACCGAACTGATCACGGAAGACGCGATCGAGAGCGGCGACGGGGCGGGCGGCGTCGTGCGCGAATGGGTCGAGGTGGCGACGCTGTTCGCCCATGTCGAGCCGGTGCGGGCGCGGATGCGCTACGGCGCGGATCAGCGGCAGGTGGACATCACCCACCGCATCACGCTGCGCCATCGCGACGGACTCTTCCGGCGGATGCGGCTTCGCCGCGGCGAGCGCGTATTCGCCATCGAGACAATCACCGACCCGGACGAGACGGGACGGTATCTCGTCTGCGAAACGCGGGAGACGGGGCGATGAAGGCGGCGATACGCACGACCGGCGCCGATCTCGTCAGGAGCCTGCGCAGCTTGCTGCATGGCATGGCGGACGACGTTGCGTCAGGCTATCGTGGCGCGCGGGAGCGCCGGACGGGCGAGGAGGGGGTGGATGACAAGCGCGGCACTTGAGCTTCAGCGGGGCGTCTTCGCGTCGTTGCAGGCGAATGCAGACCTGACCGCCGCCATGGGAGCGGTTCGGCTGTACGACCAGGCGCCGGCTAATGCGAAGTTTCCTTACCTGACGTTTGGACGAACCGCCGTCTATAACTGGTCGACCGATACGGAGACCGGGGCGGAACACCTCGTTACGTTGCATGCCTGGTCCAAGGAGCGCGGCAAGAGCGAATGCCACGCGCTCATCGAAATGGTGCGGGCGGCGCTCGACGACGCGGCGCTAGCCCTCGACGGGCATGCGCTGATCCGGCTGCACGCCGAATACTCCGAAGTCCGCTACGAGGACGACAATGACGTCCATCACGGACTGATCCGGTTTCGCGCGCTGACCGAAGCGGCAAGCTGAATTCACTGACATCGTTGAACATTTTTACCTGGAGGCCTTCATGGTTGCTCAGAAGCGATGCCGGCCTATTCGCGCGACTGGGCCGAGGCGCGGACGGATGAGCCGCTGCTGGAGGCTGCGCGGCGGCATATGGTCGAAATCGCGCCGGGCGAGGCTATGCCGGGCGACGTTCTTGCCTTTCGCTGGCGCCGGCATCTGCCGGCCAAGCACCTCGCGATTCTCGCCGACGCCGAGACGATCATTCACGCCTATGAAGGCCATGTGGTGGCGGTGTCGCCGCTCGTGCCGGCATGGCGGTCGCGCATCGCGGCGGCGTTTCGATTTCCAGACTGACCGGGGAATTTCATGGCGACTATCGTTCTGCAAGCCGCCGGGTCGTTTCTCGGCGGCTATCTCGGCACGTTCGGTGCTGCGATCGGCTCGGCGGCGGGTGCGATCGGCGGCTATCTCGTCGACCGCGCGCTGATCAACGGGTCGCAGCGCATCGAGGGACCGCGGCTTTCCGGGATGCGGCCGTTCCAGGCGGAAGAGGGCGTGCCGCTGGCGCAGGCTTTCGGCACGGCGCGGATCGCCGGCAATCTGATCTGGGCGACGCGTTTCGAGGAAGAGAGCCGGACCGAGCGCCAAGGCGGCAAGGGCGGGCCGAAGACGACGACCTACAGCTACTTCGCCAATGCGGCCTTTGGGCTGTGCGAGGGCGAGATCGCGAGCGTGCGGCGGATCTGGGCGGATGGGCGCGAGATCGACCGCGAGCGCTTCGACATCCGTGTCTATCGAGGCGCCGAGGCCCAGCAGCCTGACCCACTGATCGCGGCGAAGCAGGGCGATGCGCCGGCCTATCGCGGCGTCGCCTATGTCGTCTTCGACCGATTTCCGCTGAGTGATTTCGGCAACCGCCTGCCGCAATTCCAGTTCGAGGTGGTGCGGCCGGTCGGCGGCTACCAGAACGACGTGCGGGCGGTGGCGCTGATCCCCGGCTCGACCGAATACGGCTTGTCGCCGGCCGAGGTGACGCGGGCGCGGCCGGGCGGCGAAACCGAGGCGGTGAACCGTCATGTGCTTCACGCCGGCACCGACATCGAGGCTTCGCTTGACGAGTTGCAGGCAGTGTTTCCGAACCTGAAGCATGTCGCGCTTGTCGTCACGTGGTTCGGCGACGATCTGCGGGCCGGGACGTGCCGGGTGCGGCCGGGCGTGACGCAGGGCAATCCGGACGGGTTTTCGCAGGACTGGTCGGTCTCAGGCGTGGCGCGTGCGGCGGCCTATGTCGTCTCGCAGATCGACGACGCGGCTGCCTATGGTGGGACGCCGAGCGACCGGTCGGTGGTCGACGCCATTGGCGAGATCAACCGGCGCGGGCTGAACGTGACGCTTTATCCCTTCATCATGATGGACGTGCCGGCCGGCAACGCCTTGCCGGACCCCTATGGCGAGGCGGCGCAGGCGGTCTATCCCTGGCGCGGGCGGATTTCGTCGATGCCGGCGCCGGGGCAGGCGGGGAGCCCGGACAAGACGAATGCGATGCAGGGCATCGTCGCGGATTTCGCAGGCGAGGTCAGGCCTGCGGATGTCGTCGCGGCGGGTGAGGGTGTCGCGTGCCTGCGGCCGGACGACTGGGGCTATCGCCGGCTGGTGCTGCATTATGCGCGGCTGGCGGCGCTGGCGGGCGGCGTCGACGCCTTCCTGCTCGGCTCGGAACTGCGCGGGCTGACGACGCTGCGCGACGGGTCGAACGGGTTTCCGTTCGTCGACGTGCTGTGCGAACTGGCGGGCGAGGTGGCGGCGATGCTGCCGCAGGCGCGCATCAGCTATGGCGCGGACTGGTCGGAATACTTCGGCTACCAGCCGGCGGACGGATCGGGCGACGTGTTGTTTCACCTCGATCCGCTCTGGGCGCATCCGGCAGTGTCGGCGGTCGGTATCGACAATTACATGCCTCTGTCGGACTGGCGGGACGGCGACGAGGCGGGCGGCAATCCGGACGGGTTCTCGTCGGCCAATGATCGCGACGGCCTGCTCGAAGGCGTCTTCCGCGGTGAGGGTCATGATTTCTTCTACGCCTCGCAGGAGGACCGGGTCGCGCGGCAGCGTATGGCGATCAGCGATGGGGCGTACGGCAAGGATTGGGTCTTTCGCTACAAGGACATCAAATCCTGGTGGGAGAACCCGCATTTCAACCGGCAAGGCGGCGTCGAACTGTCCGAGCCGACGGCATGGGTGCCGGGCTCGAAGCCGATCTGGATGACGGAAATCGGCTGTCCGGCGATCGACAAGGGGCCGAACCAGCCGAACGTCTTCCCCGACCCGAAGAGTTCCGAGAACGCTGCACCGCATTTCTCGAACGGCGCTAGAAGCGATGTCGCGCAGGCGCGCTATCTCGAGGCGCAGCACGGGGCCTGGCAGCCGGGGCATTCGAGCTTCGACGGTGCGCGCAACCCGGTGGCGGCGCTGGAAGGCGGGCGGATGGTCGATCCCGACCGGCTCTATGTCTGGGCCTGGGACGCGCGACCGTTTCCCGCATTTCCGACGCTGGGAGGCGTCTGGGCCGACGGCGCGAACTGGTTTTTGGGCCACTGGCTGAACGGGCGGGCGAGCGGCGTCGACGTTGCATCGCTCATCGAGACGATCATGACGCGACACGGTTTGCCGCTGCCGGACGTGCGGGATGTGCACCAGACGATCGCGGGCTACGTCGTCGACGAGCCGGGCACGGCGCGCGCGGCGCTGCAGTCGCTGGTCGAACTCTTCGGCCTCGGTGTCAGCGAGAACGGCGGGACGATCACCTTCCGCGATCCCGAGATCGTGGGTGAAGTCGTCAATCTGGTGGAACTCGTCGACGATGGCGGCGTGGTGATCGAGACGACGAGCGAGGCGCAGACGCAGGTCGCGAGCGAAGTCGAACTCGCCTATCGCGACCCGTTCCGCGAGTATCAGTCGGCGCAGGCACGCGCCGCGACGTTCGAGCCCGGCGCCGACAGCCGGTCTCGGCTCGGCTTTCCGGGGATGCTGGAGGAAGGGCAGGCGGCCGCGCTTGCCGGGCGGTGGCTCGACCGGCATCGGGCGGGTCGCGAGACGATCAGCTTTGCGACGGCGCCGGCGGTACTTTCGACAGGACAGGCCGTGCGGCTGCCGCAGCGGCGCGGCGACAGGGTCTATCGCGTCGAGACGATCGAGGAAGGGCTGACGGCGCGGGTTGTCGCGCGGCGGATCGGCTTGCGGAGCGCGACCGGCTGGCAGGGTATCCAGCCGCCGGTCCATACGCCGCCGAAGCTGCCGGGGCCGCCGGAGGCGATCTGGCTCGACCTGCCGATGGGACCAAACGCGGAGGCTGCCGAAACCCGCCTGCGGATCGCGGCCGTAGCGCGGCCGTGGCGAAGCCAGCTCGTCTTCGCTTCACCCGATGTCGCGGGCTTCGACCTGCGCGCGCAGATCGACAGGCCGGCGACGATGGGCCGGCTGGAGGAGCCTGCGCAGCCTGGCCAAAGCGGCGTAATCGACCGCGTGACGCGCATTCGCGTGCGGCTGCATGGCGGTTCGCTGCAATCGGCGGCGATTGCGGACATGCTCAACGGCGCCAACGCCGCTGCGATCGAAACCGAGGTCGGTTGGGAAGTCCTCCAGTTCGCCGGTGCAGAGGAAATCGCGCCGGGACTGTGGGAGGTCGGGGATCTGTTGCGCGGGCAGCTCGGGACCGAAGATGCGCTGGCATCCGGTGCCCCGGCAGGTGCGCGGTTCGTGCTTCTCGACCGGGCGGTCGTGGCGGCGGCTTTGCAGTCGAGCGAGATCGGACGCGAACTCAACTGGCGATGCGCGCCCGCCAGATACGATTTGTCCGACCGCTACGCGACAAGCGCGGTCGTCAGCGGCGGAATGCGGGCGCTGTTGCCGCTTTCACCTTGCCATCTGCGCTGCGAGCGGGCGGGCGAGGTGGTGACCTTCGCATGGACGCGGCGCGGACGGATCGATGCCGATAGCTGGCTGGCCTCGGACATCCCGCTTGGCGAAGCCGAAGAACGCTATCTGGCGACGCTTGTGGACGGAAGCGAGGTCGTCGGCGAGGCCGAGACGGAGATGCCGCTTTGGCCGGTCGATGCGTCACTCGTGGAGGGGTACACCCAGCTTCGGTTGCGCGTCAGCCAGATCAGCCTTGCGGCCGGTCCCGGCATCGCAGCCACGCGCGATTTTCACTTCAACACGTAGAGGATGGAAAAGATGGACTTCGAAAAACCCTGGTACTCTTCGCGCACGATCTGGGCCTCGATCATCACCGTGGCGAGCGCCGGTGCCGCAGCCCTTGGCGTGCCGGTCGATGCAGTCGACAGCGCCGCGCTCACCGACACGGTCCTGCAGGCGGTTGCAGCGATCTCGGGACTGGTCGCCATCTTCGGCAGGTTTGCGGCGACGACCCGCATCAGATGACCTGAAACCTAGGGCCGCGTTGTTCATTTGATGTTCAGCCCGTCTGTAATAGAACGTCACACATGAAGAACATTCGCTTCCCGACCCTGGCATTGGCAGCATCGATGGCGCTTGGCGCAGTCTTGCCGGCATCCGCGCTGCCGATGTCGTCCGCCGCCCCTGCGACGCCGCAGCGCATTCTGCTCGTCCAGGGCGATTGCTACGCGGTCGGCCAGCAGATCGCGGCCGAAAACGGCGGAACGCTCGCCAAGGCGACACCCGAGGACCGCGGCGGCCAGCAGGTGTGCGTGATCGTGGTGCTGGTGCCCGGTCAGGACGGGCAGCGTCCCCGTCGTGCCGAATTCGTCGTGCCGATGTAGTCTGCGGCTGCGATTCGTCAAAAATCGGACCAAGGGACGGGACTGAACCATGCGCATTCTGGTCGTCGAGGACGATAAGGACCTCAACCGGCAGGTCAGCGACGCGCTGGTCGACGCCGGCTATGTGGTCGACCGTGCATTCGACGGCGAGGAGGGACATTTCCTCGGCGATACCGAACCTTATGACGCGGTCATCCTCGATATCGGCCTGCCGCAGATGGACGGAATTTCGGTCGTCGAGCGCTGGCGTCGTGACGGGCGCAAGATGCCCGTTCTGATGTTGACGGCGCGCGACCGCTGGAGCGACAAGGTGGCCGGCATCGATGCCGGCGCCGACGACTACGTCGCAAAGCCTTTTCATATCGAGGAAGTGCTGGCGCGGTTGCGGGCGCTCATTCGCCGCGCGGCAGGGCATGCCTCGTCGGAAATCTCGTGCGGACCGCTGCGCCTCGATACCAAGTCGTCGAAGGCCGATCTCGGCGGCGTGCCGCTGCGCCTGACCTCGCACGAATTCCGGCTGCTCGCCTATCTCATGCACCATATGGGCGACGTCGTCTCGCGCACCGAACTGGTCGAGCATCTCTACGATCAGGATTTCGACCGCGACTCCAATACGATCGAGGTGTTCGTCGGACGTCTTAGGAAGAAGCTCGGCATCGACATGATCGAGACGGTTCGCGGGATGGGCTACCGCATGCGCGAGCCTGCGCCATGAGGCGTCGCGGATCACTGCGCCCATGATGTCACGGCGGCTGCGCTTCGGTTCGCTGACCGTCCGCGTCATCGCATTTTCGACGCTCTGGGCGCTGTTGACACTCGTCATCATCGCGACCGTGATCTCGACCCTGTTTCGGCAGGCGAGCGAGCGCGGGTTCGAAAGTCTTCTGTCCGCCCATCTATTCAATTTGATCAGCACGGTCAGCGTTACCGAGGATGGCTGGCTGCAGGGCAATCCGAATCTCGGTGACCTGCGCTTTACGATCCCGCGCTCGGGCTGGTACTGGTCTGTCGAGCCGGTATCCGAGGGCTTGCGCGGATCGCTGCGCTCGATCTCGATGGTCGAGACGGTCGATACACCGTCGACCGACGAGGTGCCGTTCGATTCCGAATTCCAGCGTCGCTATGTCGAGATGGGGCTCGATGAGGAATTCGTCGACGTCTTCGAGAGCGAATTCGTGCTCGACGATGCCGAGCGCGTCGCGCGTTTCCGGGTGATGGGCAACCGGTCGGACCTCGAGGCGGAGATCGCCGATTTCGAGCGGCAGCTCTACATCTATCTCGCCCTTTTCGGTTTCGGCATGATCGCGATCAACGCGATCGCGATCTGGCTGGGCCTTCGACCGCTCTCGCGGGTGCGTCGCGCACTCGCCGAAATCCGTTCCGGCAGCGCGCAAAGGCTGGACGGCAGCTTCCCGGCCGAGATCGCGCCGCTTGCCGACGAAACCAACGCGCTGATCGAAAGCAATCGTCGCATCGTCGAACGATCGCGAACGCAGGTCGGCAATCTGGCTCATTCGCTGAAGACGCCTCTGGCGGTCCTTCTCAACGAAGGCGCGGCGATGGGCGGGCAAAAGGGTGGGCTCATCGTCGACCAGGCAACCGCGATGCAGTCCCAGGTCGAGCACTATCTGCAGCGCGCGCGCGTGGCTGCGCAACGAGACAGCGTGCTTTTCCGGACCCCGGTGGTCGCGACGCTCGAACGCCTCGTTCGGGTTCTCTCCAAGCTCAACCGGCATCTCGACATCTCGCTTGACGCTCCTGAGGATGAAATCGTCTTCAGCGGCGAGAAGGAGGATTTCGAGGAACTGGTCGGTAATCTTCTTGAGAACGCCACCAAATGGGGACGCTCTGCCGTGACGGTTTCCGTGCGGCGCGATGGCGACGACAGGAAGCCGGGCTTCGTGCTGACGATCGAGGATGACGGGCCGGGCATTCCCGAGGACCAGGCGCGGCTTGCGATGAAGCGGGGGCAGCGGCTCGACGAAACCAAGCCCGGCACAGGGCTCGGTCTGGCGATCGTTGCCGATCTCGTCAAGGAGTATGGCGGTTCGTTCGAGCTTGGCCGATCCGGGGAAGGGGGGCTGCGGGCCGTGATCCGTTTGCAACGCCAGCGCGACGAACTTGCCGATTGAAAGCCCTGCCGATGACAAAGTTCGGCCAAGACCCTAGCTTAGGTCTCGCTCTGAATCGACGCGGACTTCGCGTTCAGCATGGGACGTTTCAGCTTAAATGATCATCAGGTTCGCAGGAATTTTGGCCGCAGGACTTTTGGTGTCGGGGTGCATGTCGGCGCCCTCGACCGGCGGTTCGGCGCTGATCGGAGCGTTTGCCGGCCCGACGGGCGCGGGCAGCGCGCAGCCGATGTCGGCAAGCATCGCCGAAGCGATGGCCGGAGGATTGATCGGCCGAACGCTTGGCGAGGACCTCGACCGCGCCGATCGCCAGCGGGCACTCGAGGCCGAATATCGCGCGCTTGAATATACCGCATCGGGCGAGCCGGTCGCCTGGCAGGGCGGCGCACGCCTGTCGGGACAGGTGGTCGCGGCGCCGCCTTACCGGGTCGGCTCGCAGAACTGCCGGCAATACACCCATACGGTCGTTCAAAATGGCGCCGAGCGCGTCGGTCGCGGCACGGCGTGCCGGAACGAAAACGGAAGCTGGACGCCGCTCGCCTGATCGGGCGATACGAAAGGCCGCATCCCGGCGCGATTGGCAATCGACCTGACTGCCGATAGGAACGGGCATGGTTTTCTGGATCACCGCCGCAGCGTTGACCTTCGGGGTATGCCTCGTGCTGCTCGCGCCGCTGGCGCGCGGCCGAACCGATGCGGCTGACAGCCGCGTCCACGAGATCGAGGTCTACAAGGACCAGCTTCTCGAAATCGAGCGCGACATGGCGCGGGGACTGATCACTTCGGGCGAGGCGGAGCTGGCGCGCGCGGAGATCGGCCGCAAGATCATCCGCCTCTCTGATGCGCGCGACGCCGGTGTGGTGGCGGGAAAGCCCCGGGCGGTCGGAAGCTGGGTTGGGGCGATCGCGATCCTGTCACTGCCCCTCGTCAGTTGGGGGCTCTATGCCGCCACCGGTTCGCCCGGCTATCCCGGCCAGCCATTGCAGGCGCGTCTTCAGTCCGACCCGACGCAGGCTTCCGTCGATGAGCTGATTGCACGAGCCGAAGCGCATCTGGCCGCCAATCCGGACGACGCGCGTGGTTGGGACGTGCTGGCGCCGATCTACATGCGGCTCGGCCGTTATGGCGATGCTGCGACCGCGTTTGCCAGTGCCTCGCGCCTCGACGAGCCGACGGCCGCGCGTCTTGCCGGAGAAGGCGAGGCGCTTGCGGCATCGGCCGGAGGACAGATCACCGCCGATGCGCTCGAGCGTTTCGAACGGGCGCTGGCGCTTTCGCCGGACGATCTACGCAGCCGCTACTTCGTCGCGCTGGCCGCCGATCAGGCCGGCAATGGCGAGCAAGCCCGGCAGATGTGGCAGGACATGCGCGCAGACATCCCGCAGGACTCGCCCTGGCACGGCGTCATCGTCGCGGCGATCGAAAATGAGGGAACGGACGCTTCGCCCGGCGCCGAGGCGATCGAAACCATGGTCGCAGGCCTTGCGGCACGGCTCCAGGCCAATGCGAACGATGTCGACGGATGGCAGCAACTGATCCGCTCCTACATGGTACTGGAAAGGCCGCAGGACGCGCAGGCGGCGCTCGATCGCGCGCGCGCGGCGTTCGGACCGGGTTCGCCCGAGGCCGGTCATCTGACAGCCTACGGCCTGTCGCTCGGCCTCGAAGTGGAGCAGTGAGATGGCGATGACGCGCAAGCAGAAACGACTGGCGGTGATCGGCGGCGCGTTCGGGTTCCTCGCGCTGGCGACGACGCTGACCTTCGTCGCGCTCGGCTCGAAGGCCTCTTACTTCTACACGCCGGCGGACGTGGCCGAAAAGGGCGTTGCCGCCGGCGAGCGCATCAGGCTCGGCGGCCTCGTCGCAACTGGCTCGATCGCCCGGGACGGCGGCACCGACGTCAGTTTCGCGGTGACCGACCGGATCGAAACGGTGACCGTTTCCTATAGCGGCATCCTTCCCGATCTGTTCCGGGAAGAGCAAGGCGTTATCGCGGAGGGCGCGTTTGACGCATCCGGGCACTTCGTTGCCGACACCGTGCTCGCGCGCCACGACGAGAACTACATGCCGCGCGAAGTCGCCGACAGCATGAAGGCGCGCGGCATCTGGCAGGACGGGGAGTAGGCGCGACATGATCGTCGAGATCGGACATTTCGCACTCGTCCTCGCCTTCGCGCTGTCGCTCGTGCTCTCCGTCGCGCCGCTGGTCGGAGCGAGGATCGGCGACGCGCGGCTGATGGGCATCGCCGAGCCCGCGTCGATCTCGATCCTGGCGCTGATAGCGCTGTCCTTTGCCGCACTGACCGTGGCCTATGTCCAGTCCGACTTCTCGGTCGCCAATGTCTGGGAGAACTCGCACTCGGCCAAGCCGATGCTCTACAAGATCACTGGAGTCTGGGGGAACCACGAAGGCTCGATGCTGCTGTGGATCTTGATCCTCGCGGCATTCGCGGCGCTGGTCGCGATCTTCGGACGAAACCTTCCCGCGACGCTGCGCGCCAATGTCCTTGCCGTACAGGGCATGATCGCAGCGGCTTTCCTGCTCTTCGTCCTGGCAAGTTCCAACCCGTTCGAGCGGATCAATCCGCCGCCGATCGAAGGGCAGGACCTGAATCCGATCCTGCAGGACATCGGCCTCGCGATCCATCCGCCGCTGCTCTATCTCGGCTATGTCGGCTTTTCGATCTGCTTTTCCTTCGCGGTCGCCGCCCTCATCGAAGGGCGCATCGATGCGGCCTGGGCACGCTGGGTACGGCCGTGGACGCTGGCCGCATGGGCGGCGCTGACCGGCGGCATCGCGATGGGCTCCTACTGGGCGTATTATGAGCTCGGCTGGGGTGGCTACTGGTTCTGGGACCCGGTGGAGAACGCCTCGTTCCTGCCGTGGCTGTCCGGCACGGCTTTGCTGCACTCGGCCATCGTCATGGAGAAGCGCTCGGCGCTGAAGATCTGGACGGTGCTGCTCGCCATCCTCACCTTCTCGCTCTCGCTTCTCGGCACGTTCCTGGTTCGATCGGGCGTGCTGACCTCCGTGCACGCCTTCGCGACAGACCCGACGCGCGGCGTATTCATCCTGATGATCCTGATCGCCTTCATCGGCGGTTCGCTGGCGCTGTTCGCATTCCGGGCCTCTACGCTCACCGCCGGCGGCATCTTTCATCCGATCTCGCGGGAAGGGGGGCTTGTTCTCAATAATCTCTTCCTGACCACCGCAGCGGCGACCGTCCTGGTCGGCACGCTCTGGCCGCTCCTCGTCGAGGCCGTTTCGGGTGAGAAGATTTCCGTGGGCGCGCCATTCTTCAACATGACCTTCGGCCCGTTGATCGTGCCGCTCCTGCTGGCCGTGCCCTTCGGTCCGCTGCTTGCCTGGAAACGCGGGGATCTCCTCGCGGTCAGCCAGCGCCTCTTCGCCGCCTTCGGCTTGTCGCTCGCCATCGCCCTTGCCACCTTCTTCATCGTCGACCGCGTCAGCGCGCTTGCAGCTTTCGGAATCGCGGTGGCGTTCTGGCTCGTCTTCGGCGCGATCACCGATCTGGCGCTGAAATCGGGTATCGGCAAGGTTTCCGCGTCCGTCGCGCTGCGCCGCTTCCTCGGACTGCCCCGCTCGGTCTTCGGGACCGCACTCGCCCATGCGGGTCTCGGGCTGACGACATTGGGGATCGTCGCGGTAAGTGCGCTGGAGGTCGAGCGGATCGCGGTCATGCAGCCGGGAGACGCAATGGACGTCGCAGGCTACGAACTGCGCTTCGATGGGATTTTTCCGTTCGAGGGGCCGAACTACACGGAAGAGCAGGGCCGCTTCACCTATTCGGACCGATCGGGCCGCGAGCGCGGCGAGATCGTCTCGGCCAAGCGCTTCTATCCGGCGCGCCAGATGCCGACGACGGAGGCCGGCATCGCCTCGCGCGGCTTCAGTCAGCTTTACGTCGCGCTCGGCGATCGGGCGCCCGATGGCGGCATCGTCGTCAGGGCATGGTGGAAGCCGCAGGTGCTGTTCATCTGGATCGGCTGCGTCGCGATGATGCTTGGCGGCACGATCTCGCTGCTCGACCGGCGCTTGCGCGTCGGCGCACCCGCCGCGCGCCGTGCCACGCCGGCCCGACCCGCCGTCGAGCCGGCCGAATGATCGCGCGCTTCCTCGTCATCCTCTGGCTGGCGCTCGGGACGGTCGCCGCACATGCGGTGCTCGCCCCCAACGAGATGCTGGACGATCCCGCACTCGAGGCGCGCGCGCGTGCGCTCTCGGCGGAACTTCGCTGCATGGTCTGCCAGAACCAGTCGATCGACGATTCGGATGCCGAACTGGCGCGCGATCTGCGGGTGCTCGTGCGCGAGCGCATTGCCGCCGGCGACAGCGACGAGGCGGTGATGGAATACGTCGTCTCGCGCTACGGTGAGTTCGTCCTGCTGCGGCCGACCTTCACGGCGCGCAATGCGCTGCTTTGGGGAATGCCGGTGATCCTGCTCGTTGCCGGCGGGGCGTTCCTGATCCTTTCGTCGCGCCGGCGCCGGATCTCGACACCTGGCCTCAGCGCGGAAGAGAGCCGCAAGCTCGACGGCATCCTCGGTCGCCGGGACTGACATTACGAAAGTTTCATGCCGGGGAAATGGCGCCGTAATGTCGCCGGGCCTATCTCTTGTCCATCAGGCGCAATCGCGCTGTTCTCGCTTCACGAGGATCATCATGGACACCAATCGACCTTCTCCGATCAAGACCCGCAAGCGCCGGCTCTTCGCCACCGCCGTTTCGCTCGCGCTCGCCGGCGCCATCGGCTTCGGCGCCGTGACCACCGGCACACTGCCCGTCAGCGCCGAAGCTGTGCGCGTCGAGACCACGCAGCAGAATCCCGGCTTCGCCGACGTCGTCGAGCGCGTTTCGCCGGCCGTCGTTTCCGTGCGCGTCGATTCGCAGGCCGCGCCGGTTTCCGATCGCGGCCAGGGAATGCCCTTCAGCGCGCCCGGCTTCGAGGACCTTCCGCAGGATCACCCCCTCAACCGCTTCTTCCGCGAGTTCCGCGGCGAGGACGGTCGCTCGGAGGGACGCCGCGGCGGTCCGCGCGATCGCGCCGAGCGCGCCCGTCCGTCCTCGCAGGGCTCCGGGTTCTTCATCTCGGCCGACGGCTATCTCGTGACCAACAATCACGTCATTCGCGGCGGGTCGGCCTATACGGTCGTGCTTGACGACGGGACCGAGCTTTCCGCCGAACTCGTCGGCTCCGATCCGCGCACCGACCTTGCCGTGCTGAAGGTCGATGAAGATCGCGAGTTCACCTACGTTGCCTTCGCCGACGACAACGATGTTCGCGTAGGTGAATGGGTCGTCGCGGTCGGCAATCCGTTCGGGCTGGGCGGCTCGGTGACGGCCGGCATCGTCTCGGCGCGTGGCCGCGACATCGGCGCCGGCCCCTATGACGATTTCCTGCAGATCGATGCCGCCGTCAATCGCGGCAACTCCGGTGGACCGGCCTTCAACCTCAATGGCGAGGTCGTCGGCATCAACACCGCGATCTTCTCGCCCTCGGGCGGCAATGTCGGCATTGCGTTCGCCATTCCCTCGTCGACGGCCGAGACCGTCGTTTCGAGCCTGATCGAAAACGGTGCCGTGACGCGCGGCTGGCTCGGCGTGCAGATTCAGCCCGTCACCGACGAGATCGCCGAATCGCTCGGCCTCGAGAACGCGACCGGCGCGCTGATCAGCCAGCCGCAGGCCGATGGTCCCGCCGTCGCCGCCGGCATCCAGTCCGGCGATGTCGTGACGGCCGTCAACGGTCAGGCGGTCGCATCGCCGCGCGAACTCGCCCGCCTCGTCGGCAACCTGACGCCCGGCAACACCGTGACCGTGGACATCTGGCGCAATGGCGAGACCCAGCAGGTCGAGGTTGAACTCGGCACCCTGCCTGGCGACGACCAGCTCGCTGCGGCGACGCCCTCCGGCGAGGCTCCGACAGGCGACGTCGCACTGACGGATTTCGGCCTGACGGTCATCCCGTCGGAAGACGGCAACGGCCTTCTGGTCACCGATGTCGATCCCGACAGTGCAGCCGCCGAGCGCGGCATCGAGCCGGGCGACGTGATTGCGGCCGTCAACTCGCAGCCCGTCAAGTCGTCGCGGGATGTTGCCAGCGCCGTTTCGTCGGCTGAACAGGCAGGGCGCAGTGCCGTTCTCCTGCAGGTCAGCCGCGACAATTCCAACCGCTTCGTCGCGCTGCCGATCTCGCAGGGCTGATCCGCGCGAAGACCAGGTCCAGGCCAAAGCGCCGCTTCAAATGCTCCGAGGCGGCGCGATGGCTGGACGTCGGGCCGGTTGACGTCCAAGACTGGCGGCCGGTTCCGGCGGCGGCGGGTCCCCATCACCCGCCGCCGCTTTCTTATCTGGAGTGATGCGTGCCGATGAAACTTCTGGTTATCGAGGACGATCGCGAAGCGGCCGAATATCTGGAGAAGGCATTCGACGAAGCCGGCCATCTCGCCCACATCGCCGCCGATGGCGAGACCGGCTACACGCTGGCGAGTTCGGGCGAATACGACGTGCTCGTCGTCGACCGGATGCTGCCGCGGCGCGATGGCCTGTCCGTCGTCGCCGCTTTGCGTGCGCGCGGCAACGATACGCCGGTCCTGATTCTGTCGGCGCTGGGGGAGGTCGATGACCGCGTGACGGGCCTGCGGGCGGGCGGCGACGACTATTTGACCAAGCCCTACGCCTTTTCCGAACTGCTCGCCCGAGTGGAGGTCCTGAAGAAGCGCGGCGGCTCGAAGGATGTCGAGACGATCTACCGCGTCGGCGACCTCGAGCTCGACCGCCTGTCCCACTCGGTCAAGCGCGCAGGCAAGGAGATCGTGTTGCAGCCACGCGAATTCCGGCTGCTCGAATATCTGATGCGCCATGCCGGACAGGTCGTGACGCGCACCATGCTGCTCGAGAATGTCTGGGACTATCATTTCGATCCGCAGACCAATGTCATCGACGTCCACATCTCGCGACTCCGCTCGAAGATCGAGAAGGAGTTCGATACCCCCGTCCTGCACACGGTGCGCGGCGCCGGCTACATGCTGAAAGCCTGATGCTGGGCTCGATCTCCGCGCTGATGAAGACCACGGCGGCCCGGCTTTCCGCGCTCTATCTCCTGCTGTTCGCGATCTGCGCGGTCGGGCTGGTGTTCTACATGGGCTCGTTGACGATGCGCATGCTGACCGGCCAGATCCAGGATACGGTCTCCGAAGAGGTGCTGAGCCTCGGGCGTGCCTATCAGCGCGGCGGGCTGACGACGCTGGTGCGCGTGGTGGAAGGAAGGTCGCGCCAGCCCGGCGCCTATCTCTACATCATTGCGGACCCGACCGGCCGCATCCTCGGCGGCAACGTGCAGAGCCTCGAGCCGCAGGTGCTCGGCGCGGAAGGCTGGACCGAGCGGCCGTTTTCCTATGAGCGCTACGGCGAGCCCGAAACGCGCACGGCCGACGTGCCCACCGCCCGAGAAGGCCCGCACATGGCGATGGCCGTCGTGGTGCGGCTGCCCAATCAGATGATCCTTCTGGTCGGTCGCGATCTCGGCGAACCCGAGCGCTTCGGCAATGTGATCCGGCGGGCGCTGATCGTCGCCTTCGGCATGATGGGCCTCGGCGCGCTCGCCATCTGGTTCCTCGTCGGCCGGCGTGCATTGAAGCGGATCGACAACATATCCGATGCGAGCCGGCGCATCATGGGCGGCGATCTGTCCGGCCGCCTGCCGGTGGCCGGGGCAGGAGACGAGTTCGACCGGCTGTCGCAGAACCTGAACGAGATGCTGGCCCGGATCGGGGCCCTCAACGAGGGACTGAAACAGGTTTCCGACAACATCGCGCACGATCTGAAGACGCCGCTGACGCGTCTGCGCAACCGGGCCGAGGCGGCGCTTGCGAGAGGCAACGAGCCACAGCATCGCGCCGCGCTGGAAGCGACGATCGCCGAATCCGACCAGCTCATCCGCACCTTCAACGCGATCCTGATGATCAGCCGGCTGGAATCGGGCTATTCGGCCGAGAATACGGCCGTCATCGACCTGTCGGCGATCGTCGCCGACGTCGTCGAACTCTACGAGCCGGCCGCCGACGAAGTGGGCGTCGCGCTCGCTGCCGACGCGCCCGCCGGCTTGGTCATTTCCGGCAATCGCGAACTCATCGGCCAGTCGCTGTCGAACATCGTCGACAATGCGATCAAATACTCCGCAGGGTTCGGCGAACATCCCCGCGTGCGCGTGGCGGCGAAGCGCAATGGGGGCGAGGTCGTCGTTTCGATTTGCGATACGGGTCCGGGCATCCCGCCCGAGGACCGCGCAAGGGCGACGGAGCGTTTCGTCCGTCTGGAGCAGAGCCGTTCGCAGCCGGGCTCGGGTCTCGGCCTCAGCCTGGCCAAGGCCGTCATGACCTTTCACGGCGGACGGCTTGAATTGTCGGGCGAAAACCCTGGATTATGCGTCTCGATGATCTTCCCGGCAGGCGATTCCCCAGCTCCATGACAAAAAGCGACGCAAACGGCCCGACCACACTCCAGGCATTCGGGCGCGCGTCGCTAAAGCCGCTTCGCCCCGACAACGCCGCCGAACTGGTCGCGGACTTCATCGAGACGGCGCGCCAGGACGAATGTGCAGCGCTGGCCGATGCGCTCGAGGCCGACAAGGATGTGTCCGCCTTCCTCGGCGCAGCGTTCGACCTCTCGCCTTTCCTGCGCGACGCGGCGCGTCGCCGGCCCGCGATCCTCCAGAGCCTCGTCACGACGCCGCTCGACCGGCGGCTGGTGGCGATCATCGAGGAAATCGGCGCGTCGGCCTCGCTGGCGGACAATGAGACGACGCTTATGAAGGCGCTGCGGCTCTTGAAAAGCGAGGCGCATGCCTTGCTTGCGCTGGCCGCCCTTGCCGGCATCCATTCCGCCGAGACGACGGTGGGTCGGCTCAGCGACCTGGCCGACACCTGCATCGGCGCAGCGATCGACTTCCTTCTGGTCGAGACGCATGATCGCGGCGCGATCAAACTGCCGGACCGGGCGAAACCGGGCAGAGGCTCGGGCCTCGTCGTTCTCGGCATGGGCAAGCTCGGCGCCCACGAGCTCAACTTTTCCTCCGACATCGACCTGATCCTGTTCGTCGATGTCGAAGCCGAGGCGATTCTCGATCCGCTCGATGCGACGGATCTTTTCTCGCGGCTCGCGCGCCGGTTGGTGCGCATTCTTCAGGACCGCACGGAACACGGCTATGTCTTCCGCACCGACCTCAGGCTGCGCCCCGATCCGGGCTCGACGCCGCTTGCGATCCCGACCGAGGCCGCGCTGAACTACTATGAGGGACGCGGCCAGAATTGGGAGCGCGCGGCGATGATCAAGGCCCGCCCGCTCGCCGGCGACATCGCGGCGGGCGAGGCCTTCCTTGCCGAGCTGACCCCCTATATCTGGCGCAAATACATGGACTTCGCGGCAATCGCAGACGTCCATTCGATCAAGCGCCAGATCCACGCGCACAAGGGTCATGGCGAGATCGCGGTTAAGGGCCACAACGTCAAGCTGGGGCGCGGCGGCATTCGCGAGATCGAATTCTTCGTCCAGACCCAGCAATTGATCGCCGGCGGACGGTTCCAGGAACTGCGCGGCCGCCAGACGGTCGCGATGCTCGCCGTCCTTGCCGAGCGCGGCTGGATCGGCGCGGAGGCGCGCGATGCGCTGGCGAAACAATACTGGTTCCTGCGCGACGTGGAGCACGCGATCCAGATGGTCGCCGACGAGCAGAGCCATGTGCTGCCCGAAGACGATGACGGCCTGCGCCGCATCGCGCTGATGCTCGGCTTCGAAGACGAGACGGCGTTCGCCGAAACGTTCCGCGCCTCGCTGCAACTCGTCGAAAAGCACTACGCGGCCTTGTTCGAAACTGCGCCACAACTTTCGCGCGGGGTCGGCAATCTGGTCTTCACCGGAGATGTCGACGATCCAGACACGTTGCAGACGCTTTCCGAACTGGGCTTCGAGCGGCCGAGCGACATTGCGCGGCTGATCCGCACCTGGCATTTCGGCCGCTATCGCGCGACGCAATCTGCCGAGGCCCGCGAGCGCCTGACGGAGCTGACGCCGGCACTTCTGGAAGCCTTCGGGCAGACCAAGCGTGCCGACGAGGCGATCCTGCGCTTCGACGAGTTCCTGAAGGGGCTGCCCGCCGGCATCCAGCTCTTCTCGCTGTTCCAGTCGAACCCGTCGCTCCTGAAGCTGCTGGCGACGATCATGGGCGCCGCGCCGCGCCTCGCCCAGATCATCACCCGCCGCCCGCATGTCTTCGACGGGCTGCTCGATCCGGGCCTCCTCTCCGAACTGCCCAACAAGGCCTATCTCGCCGAACGCCTCGACGGGTTCCTGACGGGCGTCGAACTGCATGAGGAACTGCTCGACCGTCTGCGCATCTTCGCGGCGGAGCAGAAATTCCTGATCGGCATCCGGTTGCTCTCCGGCGCCATCGACCATCGCCGCGCCGGCAAGGCCTTTTCCGACCTCGCCGACCTGACGATCGGCAGTGCGCTGGAGGCAGTGCAGGCGGAATTCGCGATCCGGCACGGCGCGATGGCGGGCGGCGAGGTCTGCATCGTCGGCATGGGCAAGCTGGGCAGCCGGGAACTGACCGCAGGCTCCGACGTCGACCTGATCCTGCTCTACGATCATGACGAGGATGCCGAGGAATCCGATGGCGAAAAGCCGCTTGCTCCGGCGCATTACTTCACCCGGCTGACTCAGCGCCTGATCGCAGCCGTCTCGGCGCCGACCGCGGAGGGGGTGCTTTACGAACTCGACTTGCGCCTGCGCCCCTCCGGAAACAAGGGGCCGGTCGCGACCCATATCGACGCTTTCGCGAAGTACCAGCGCGAGGAAGCATGGACCTGGGAGCACATGGCGCTGACGCGGGCCCGCGCCGTCGCCGGCGACGCGGACCTGATCGCCGTCGCCAACGCGCATGTCGCGGACGTGCTGGCGACGAAGCACGATGCCTCGAAGGTTCGCGCGGACGCGGGCGAGATGCGCAAGCTCATCGCCAGCGAAAAGCCGCCGCGCGACGTCTGGGACGTGAAGCTGGTTTCAGGCGGGTTGATCGACCTCGAATTCATCGCGCAGGTGGCCACGCTGACCGGCCGCGTCGAAGGCGATGAACACACGGCTTCCACAGTCGAGACCTTGCAGCGCCTGTCACCAGATTTTTGCGATCCGACCGCGCGCGACGAACTCGTTGTCGCCCACGAGCTCTACGCGTCGCTGACGCAGATATTGCGGCTGTGCCTGACCGGTCCGTTCGAGCCGGACGACGTGCCGCCGGGCCTCGCTGACCTTCTGCTCCGCACCACCGACCTGCCGGACCTGAAGGTGCTGGAGGCGCATTTGAAGGACACGTCGACGACAGTGTCCGGGCATTTCAGGAAGCTGATAGGGAAGTAGGTTACGCTGCCTGCTTGACCGGCACCTGCTCGCGGGCGGGGATGCGGACCGAGACGATGGTGCCGACGCCCTCGTTCGAGCGGATTTTCAGCGCGCCGCCGTGAAGTTCGGCCAGCGAGCGCGAAATGGCGAGGCCGAGGCCCGAACCGGTGTGGTTCTTGGAGAACTGGTTCTGGACCTGCTCGAACGGGCGGCCGAGCTTTTTCAGCGCGTCCTTGGGGATGCCGCAGCCCGTATCCTCGATGCTGATGACGACCGAATTGCCGATCTTGCGGGCGCGCATCGAGATATTGCCGCCTTCGCCGGTGAACTTTACGGCGTTGGACAGAAGGTTGAGCATGATCTGCTTGACCGCGCGGCGATCGGCGAAGAGCTCCATCGTGTTGGAGATCTTGGTCTCGACATTGATCTGCTTTTTCGCAGCCTGCAGCGCGACGACGCGGATCGCCTCGTCGATGAGCGGGTTGAGTTCGATCCCCTCGCGGTCGATCGAGAACTGGCCGGCTTCGATCTTGGACATGTCGAGAATGTCGTTGATGACGCCGAGGAGGTAGGTGCCCGATCCGTGGATGTCGCGGATGTATTCCTCGTACTTGTCGGAGCCCAGCGGGCCGAAGAGGCGCGTCGACATCAATTCGGAGAAGCCGATGATGGCATTGAGCGGCGTGCGCAATTCGTGCGACATGTTGGCGAGGAATTCGGACTTGGCGCGGTTCGCCGCCTCGGCGCGTTCCGTTTCCTTCATGTATTCGCGGTTGAGCTCGACGAGCTCGCGCGTGCGCTCGCCCTCGGCCTTTCGGGCCAGCGAAAGGTCGTGGATCGTCGCCATCAGGCGGCGTTCCGAATCGACCAGCTTTTCCTGGTTCTGCTTGATCGGCGTGATGTCGGTGCCGACCGAAACGGTGCCGCCGTCGCGCGTGCGCAGTTCGTTGACCTGCAGCCAGCGTCCGTCGCCGAGCTGGCGTTCATAGGTCGCGCCGCCGGCCAGACCATTTGAATTCGCAAGCTTGCGTTCATGCGCGAAGGCCGTCATCCGCTTTGCGATCGTCTCGCGGCTGGTGCCGGGGAAGACATCGGCATCCGACAGGCCGTGGTCCTTCTGGAACTTGGAATTGCACATGATGAGATGCTGGTTGGCATCCCAAAGGACGAAGGATTCGTTGATGTTTTCGATGGCGGTGCGCAGGCGAAGATCGGCCGTTTCCGAACGCTGGGCCAGGTGTCGCTGCTCGGTGATATCGACGGCGATGCCCACGAGGTGGATATCGGCGGCGTCGGGATCGTTGACCTGCGCCTTCGCCCTGATCCAGACCCAGCCGCCGCTGGCATGGCGCATGCGGAAGATCTGGTCGAACTGGTCGGTTTCGCCTTCGGCGACGCGCTGCGCGATCGCCATCAGGTCGCCGTCCTCGGGGTGGATGATCTCGGAAATCGAACCGAAGGAGAGCATGCCTTCGCAAGGCTCGTAGCCGAGCATCTCGTACATCGATCGCGACCAGTGCATGCGCCCGCGCGCAAGGTCCCAGTCCCAGATGCCGCAACGCCCGCGCGTCAGCGCCATGTCGTTGCGCAAATTGGCTTCCTCATAGATGCGGTCGGCAGCTTCCGCGCGCGCGGCCTGCGTGAAATAGGCGTAGAGGACGACCAGAAGAACGCCGGCCGTCAGCACGAACAGCGTGACGTTGAGCGCCAGCGACTTGCGCCACTCCTCCAGCACGGTGTCGCGCGAGATGAGGGCGAATGCCGCGCCCGTGCGCCCTTCGAGAAGCTCGGCGGCGGCGAACCAGCTTTCACCGGCGACGGTGACTTCCAGCACGCCGGCGCGCTGGCCGAACATGAAGAGTGGCTGGCCGTCGACGACCAGGTTTTCGAGCGACTGGCCGATGAGCTGTTGCTGGCCGGTCGTAGCAACGATCTCGAACTCGGCATCCGTGATCATCAGAACCTGTTCGTCGGCGATGACGGAGTGGCGCGTCGTATCGCGCAGCACCGCCTCCGAGATCAGCTTGTCCGGCGCGCTCTCGCCATGGCTGGTCCGCATCGCGTGGTAGACCTGGCTGGCGGTGAGGCCCAGAAGGCCCTTCGACGTCGCTTCGAGCTCTTCCTTCCAGGCAAACAGCGACAGCGAGCGCATCGCCGCGATGAGGAGCAGGAAGCAGATGACGAGGGTGGGGATCGAACGGCGCAGATAGGGTTCGGCGGCCAGAAGCCGCTTATAGGCCGGCGCTGCAATGAAGCGCGCATGACCCGCGAGGCGAACCTTCTTCTGGCGCGGCCTGCGCCAGGTAAAGAGTTGCCCTGCGGCCGCGCCCCACGCGTCCGTTAGTGCCATTGATGGCTCCCCGAATTTCGAACCTTGCGAATCGATCCGGCAACGCCGCACTTCCGAATCGTCTATAAGGAATCAGAGCCGATTCGCGCTGTCCAGAGCATCGGGCCAAATCTTGCTGAAATGTTGACGGATCGCACGACGCTGCGTCCTTTTGGACTCAATCGCCGCCCGGCGCCTATCCGAGCGTGCGTTCGACGATGTCCTTTAGGTCCGTCGAGAGGCCTGGAACCGCAGCGATGCGCGCGAGTTCGGCGCGGGCATGACCTTGCCGGCCAGGCTCGAGCGAACGCCATGAGCGAAAGGCGGTCGCAAGCCGCGCCGCAACTTGCGGATTGCGCTTTTCGACCTCGATGATGCGGTCCGCGAAGAAGCGGTAGCCGGTGCCATCGGCCCGGTGGAAGCCGGTCTGGTTGGAGCTGGCGAAGGTGCCGATGAGGGAGCGGACGCGATTGGGGTTTCCGATCGAGAACGCACCGTGCGCCGTCAGACCCTCGACGCGGGCAAGAGCGGCGTCCCCCGGAATGGTCGCCTGGATCTGGAACCACTTGTCGAGCACCAGCGGGTTGTCGCCGTACCGCGCTTCGAAATCGGCAAGTGCGGACACGGTCTGCGTCTCCGTCGGGAACCGGTGGGCAAGGACGGCGAGCGCGACGGCGCGTTCGGTCATGTTGGTCGCATCGCGATACTGGCTGGCTGCAAGTTCGGGCGTGCCCTGCGCTGCCGAGGCGTAGTCGAGGAGGACATTCCGCAGGGCGCGCCGGCCGGCGCTTTCCGCGTCCGGCGAGAATGAATCATCGCCTTGAAGATCGCCGCAAAGTGCCTCGAATGCTTCACGATTTGCCGCCGCGATGATGTCGACGAGCGTGTTGCGTGCGACATGGATCGCGTCGGGATCGATGTTCGAGCCGATCTCGCGGGCGACATCCGCCTCGCTCGGCGGCGTCAGCGCAAGCGCGCGATAGGCGGGCTCGAGCGCATCGTCGGCGGCGATGGCGCCAAGCACTTCGGCAAGCCGACCCGCCATGTTGCTTTGCTGCGCAGGCGTCTTGCTCGTCTCGATCAGGTGATCGGACAAAAGCCCGTTGAGCGCCTGCCAGCGCGCGACGAGGTCGCTGTCGTGCCGGGCGAGGAACAGCCGGTCCTCGACGCTCTGTTCGCTTGCCAGCGTGATCGGCGCGGAGAAGCCGCGGTTGAGCGAAATGGCGGGGCGCTCGGAAAGACCGGCGAAGCGGACCGTCTGCCGCCGCTTCTTCAGGTGGATCACGCCATCGGCAAAGCTCGTTGCATCGACGGGCGCGGCGTCGAGGTCGCCGCCATTCCTTCCGACGAGGCCGATGGCGAGAGGAATGTGCATGACGCGCTTGCGGCTTTCCAGCGGCGTCGGCGGAACCGACTGCTCGATGTCGAGCGAAAGTTCCCCGCGCGCCTCGTCATATGTGGTGGAGACGCTGACATGCGGCGTACCGGCCTGGTGATACCAGAGCGCGAATTGCGAGAGGTCGCGGCCCGAGACGTCCTCGAACACTTTGAGAAAATCCTCGATCGTCGCCGCGTCGCCGTCATGGCGCTCGAAATAGAGGTCCATGCCTTGTCGGAAAGCCTCTGCGCCGAGGATGGTGCGGATCATCCGCACGACTTCCGAACCCTTTTCGTAGACGGTCGCCGTGTAGAAATTGTTGATCTCGCGATAGCGGCGCGGACGCACCGGATGGGCGAGCGGACCCTGGTCCTCGGGGAACTGCAGCGACTTCAAAGTCCGAACTTCGGCGATGCGCTTGACCGCGCGCGAGCGCATGTCGGCGGAGAATTCATGGTCGCGGAAAACTGTCAGCCCTTCCTTGAGGCAGAGCTGGAACCAGTCGCGGCAAGTGATTCTATTGCCGGTCCAATTGTGGAAATACTCATGCGCGATGATCGCCTCGATATTGGCGAAATCGACGTCGGTTGCAGTCTCTTCGTCGGCAAGGACGTATTTGTCGTTGAAGATATTGAGACCCTTGTTCTCCATCGCGCCCATGTTGAAATCGGAGACGGCGACGATGTTGAAGACGTCGAGATCGTATTCGAGGCCGAAGACTTCCTCGTCCCAGAGCATCGAGCGCTTGAGCGCGTCCATCGCGTAGGTCGCGCGCGCTTCTTTGCCCTTCTCGACATAGATGCCGAGCTCGACGGTACGGCCCGAACGGGTGGTGAAACTGTCGGTGATGCGCCCCAGATCGCCTGCGACGAGCGCGAACAGATAGGAGGGCTTGAGATGCGGGTCGTGCCAGACGGCATAGTGCCAGCCATCTTCGAGATCGCCGCTTTCGACCGGATTGCCGTTGGACAACAGGATCGGCGCGGATGCTTTCGGAGCCTCCACGCGCACCGTATAGACGGACATGACGTCCGGCCGGTCGAGGAAATAGGTGATGCGGCGAAAGCCTTCCGCCTCGCATTGCGTGCAGTAGACGCCGTTCGACAGATAGAGCCCCATCAGCGCCGAATTGGCCTCGGGGGCGAGTTCCGTCTCGATGACGAGTGAGAACGGACCTTTCGGCAGGCGGGCGATCGTCAGACGGTCGGGCGTCGCTTCGAAGCCCCCCGTCGGCAGTTGCGTGCCGTCCAGCGTCAACGACAGAAGCTTCAGCCCGTCGCCGTCGAGCACGAGCGGCGCGTCGAGCGCGGCATCCTCGCGCCTCTCGATGGAAAGCGTGGCGGTCACGCGCGTGTGGCGAGGGTCGAGCCGGAAGGTGAGATCGGTCGCGCGGATGGCGTAGTCGCTCGGGCGATAGTCCTCGAGACGGTAGACCTTGCCGGTGTCGATCGTCATGCTCTGCCCCTGGATGCGCGGAAACGGATTGCCGCACTCCGCGAGAATTGATCTGCTGGCTGGTCTTTACACGATGCTGGCCCTCGACAAAACTGTCGGTCCGCGCCAGTTCACTGGCATTCTCCCAAACGATCCGGAAAGTTTTCAATGAACGTGATGACGCCGAAGTTCGGAATGGGTGCGCCCGTCCGTCGCCTCGAGGACGATGCCTTCATCCGGGGGCAGGGCCGCTATACCGACGATTTGACGCGCGACGGCGTGCTGCATGGATACGTCCTCCGCTCGCCGATTGCCCGCGGCAGGTTCACCATTGGCTCGACGGAGGCGGCGCTTGGCAGCGACGGCGTCAGGCTTATGCTGACCGGCGCGGATGTCGCCCATCTCGGCGCGCTGAAGTCCGGCGCCATGCAGAAGCAACCCGACGGCACCCGCGCGCCGACCCGCGACATCCCGATCCTGTGCGCTGATGAAGTCGCCTATGTCGGTGACGCCGTCGCCTTCATCGTCGCCGATAGCCGTGCGCAGGCGCAGGACGCGGCCGATCTGTTGGAAGTCGACTTCGAGCCGGAGGACGCCGTCGCCGACATCGCGGCAGCCCTTGCAGACGACGCCCCGCAGGTCTGGAGCGAGCGCGTCGGCAACGTCGCCTTCGAATACCGGCTGGGCGAGGCCGATGCGGCCGACGCGGCCTTCGCGAAGGCCGTCAACGTCTCGCGGATCGAATTCCGCAACAATCGGCTGGTTTCCAATTACATGGAACCGCGCTCCGCGCTGGGCGAATGGGTGGAAGGCGAGGATCGCTTCACGCTGACGACGGGATCGCAGGGCGTCCATTCGATGCGCCGGGTGCTGTGCGATCAGGTCTTCAACATCGGCCATGACAAGCTGCGCGTGGTCACGCCCGATGTCGGTGGCGGCTTCGGCACCAAGATGTTCACCTACCGCGAATATGCGCTGGTGCTGGAGGCGGCCAAGCGTCTCGGCCGCCCGGTCAAGTGGACCAGCGACCGGACCGAACATTTCCTGACCGACGCCCATGGTCGCGACAATCTCGCGATCGCCGAGATGGCGATGGACGGCGAGGGTCGCTTTCTGGCCCTGCGCGTGAGAACCGAGGCCAATATCGGTGCCTATTGTTCGCAGGTCGGCCCGTTCATCCCCTGGGTCGGCGCCACGATGTCGACGGGCGTCTACGACATCCCGGCGCTCGACGTGGTCATCCAGGGCATCTACACGAACACCACGCCTGTCGATGCCTATCGCGGCGCAGGCCGCCCCGAGGCGGCATTCCAGCTCGAAAAGCTGGTCGACCAATGCGCGCGCGACCTGAAGCTGTCGGCGCCCGAAATCCGCCGGCGCAATTTCATCCGCCCCGAACAGTTCCCCTACACCACGCCGACGGGGCGCAAATACGATGTCGGCGAGTTCGACGGCCATCTGACGACCGCGCTGGAGCGCGCCGAATGGGGTGGCTTCGACGCCCGCAACGAGGAGGCGAAGACGAAGGGCCGCATTCGCGGAATCGGTCTTGCGACCTATGTCGAAGCCTGCGCTTTCGCCGGCTCCGAGCCGGCCCATGTCGAACTCGACGCGGACGGAAACGTGACGCTTTCGATCGGCACCCAGTCGAACGGGCAGGGCCACGCGACGGCCTATGCGCAGTTCGTCGCCGAAAAGCTGAACGTCGACATTTCGCGGATCACGGTCCACCAGGGCGATACCGACCGGCTGGAAAAAGGCGGCGGCACGGGTGGTTCGCGCTCGATCCCGCTCGGCGGCGTCTCGGCTGCGCGTGCCGGTGAGGACCTTGCCGAAAAGCTGAAGCGCATCGCGGCCGACGAACTCGAAGCTTCGCCCGCCGATATCGAGCTCGTCGACGGCACCGCGAAGATCGTCGGAACCGACCGCGTGATCGACTTCGCGGGCATCGCGCGCGCGGCGAAAAACGAGTCCGATCTCAAGGGCTTCGGCGAGTTCGTTCAGGACGAGGCGACCTATCCGAACGGCAGCCATGTCTGCGAGGTCGAGATCGATCCGGAGACGGGCGCGACGCAGGTCGTGCGCTACACGATCGTCGACGATTTCGGCGCGACCGTGAACCCGATCCTGCTGGCCGGCCAGGTCCATGGCGGCGTCGTGCAGGGGATCGGCCAGGCACTGTGCGAAGAGGCGGTCTATGGCGAGGACGGCCAGCTCGTCACGGCCAGCTTCATGGACTACGCCGTGCCGCGCGCCGACGATTTTCCGAACTTCCACTTCGAGACGCGCAACGTGCCCTCGACCACCAACGCGCTCGGGATCAAGGGCGCGGGCGAGGCGGGGACGATCGGCGCCACGCCGGCCGCGCTGAATGCGGTGACGGACGCACTCTGGCGCGCGTACGGAATCGGCCACATCGAGATGCCTGCTACGCCACAGCGCGTATGGCAGGCGATTCAGGACGCGAAATAGGTTAACTGGATAATCGATTTCCGAATCGGCGCGGCGGCGACGTCGCCGCGCATTTTGTGGCAAGCGGGCGGATGAACAGACAAGAGGTGGAAGCCCTTTACGCGGACAGGAATCCGCTGACCGGCATTCTGCTCAAGGTCGTCTCCGTCGCAACCTTCGTGGCGATGGCCTCGCTGATCAAGGCGGCCGGCCGCGTGCCGGCGGGCGAGATCGTCTTCTTCCGGTCCGCCTTCGCCATCCTTCCGATCCTGATCCTGCTTGCCTGGCGGCACGAGTTGCGCTCGGCACTGAAGACCACGCGCCCGGTGAGCCACGTTGCGCGCGGTCTGGTCGGCGTGACGTCGATGGGGCTCGGCTTCTTCGCATTGACGCGATTGCCGCTGCCCGAGGCGATCACGCTCAACTATGCGCAGCCGCTTCTGGTCGTCGTCTTCTCGGCCCTGTTCATGGGCGAAGTCGTGCGCCTGTTCCGCTGGAGCGCCGTCGTCGTCGGGCTGATCGGCGTCGTCATCATCTCCTGGCCGAAGCTGACGCTCTTCACCGATGGTTCGGCGATGGGCAATGATGAGGCGCTGGGTGTCACGGCTGCCTTGCTGGCGGCGGGCGTCTCGGCCATCGCCATGCTTCTGGTCCGCCGCCTCGTCCATACCGAGAAGACTGCGACGATCGTCCTGTGGTTCTCGCTGACCTCGACGGTTGCTGCGCTCGGCACCATTCCGTTCGGCTGGGTTCCGCTGACCGGTGGACAGGCGGCTTGTCTCATCGGCTCCGGCATTTGCGGCGGCGTCGGCCAGATACTGATGACCGAAAGCTATCGCCACGCGCCGATGTCGACGATCGCGCCGTTCGAATACACGTCAATGATCCTCGGAATCGCCGTCGGCTTCGTCGTCTTCGGCGACCTGCCGACGATCTACACGCTTGTCGGCGGCACCATCGTCGTCGGCGCCGGCCTCTTCATCATCTGGCGCGAGCAGCGGCTCGGTCTCAAGCGTGGCCAGGCGCGCAAGGTCACGCCGCCGGCCTGACGCGGTCAGCGCGGCGACAGTTCGCCGAGCTTCGCCTTGATTTCCAGAAGATCGCGCCAGCCGAGCTTCTTGTGCGGCGGATTGCGCAGGAGATAGTCGGGATCGAAGGTCGACAATGCCGTGATCGATGCCTCGCCGATCTTGCACTGCCACCATTTGCCCCTGACCCGCACGATGCTTTCGGGCGAGCGCGACATGACTTTTGTCGCCAGGTCGCCGAGCGGAACCAGCAGCTTCGGCTGGACGAGTTCGATCTGCCGTTCGAGAAAGGGGCGGCAGATTTCGATTTCGATGGCCGTCGGCGCGCGATTTCCAGGCGGGCGCCACGGAATGACATGCGCGAGATAGGCGTTGGAGCGGTCGAGCCCGATCGCCGCCATCATTCGGTCGAGCAACTGCCCCGACCGCCCGACATAGGGCCGGCCCTCGATATCTTCGTCGCGACCGGGTGCATCTCCGATGAACAGGATGTCGGCAGCAACGTCGCCTTCGCCGAAAACGAGGCTCTTGGCCGTCAGCGCCAGATTGCAGCCGTCGAAGCCCTGCATTGCCTCGCGAAGCGCCTCCAATGACATGGCTTCGCGGGCAAGAAGCCGCGCTCGCTCGCTTTGTCCCTCGTCGGGAACGCTCGTTTGCGCGCGGGTCGGTGCGGCAGGCGTGGGGCCGTCAGCCGCACGCATAGCGCGCGGTTGAGCCACCGAAGCTTCGTTCGCGCTTGCCGGAATGACCGGCTGTTCGGTCGCCGCGAAGCGGTCCACGGCCTCGTCCATCAATGCGTCGTCCACGCCGCTGTCGGCATAGAAGAGCAGGAGCTCGCGCAGGTTGATCGTGTCGGCCATGCCTTCTCTATACCGATCGGCAGGCAGGTGGCCAAGCGCGCGATTATTTGACGTTTACGTCAACGGAATATAGATTGCACGCTACGGCCTGTCGCATGGCGTGAGTTATGGTTTCGCTTAGGAAACCGATGCGATAAGCACGCATTATGACATCAGGCAGCGTCGCCGACGGCGCAACCGACGGACAAGCGGGTGGGAGATCGACATGAGTGAAGTTGAACGCGAGAGCATGGAATTTGACGTCGTGATCGTGGGCGCCGGCCCCGCCGGTCTCGCCGCATCGATCCGCTTGAAGCAGCTCAATCCCGATCTTTCCGTCGTCGTCCTGGAGAAGGGCGCCGAGGTCGGCGCGCATATCCTTTCGGGCGCCGTGGTCGACCCGATCGGCATCGACCGGCTTCTGCCCGAATGGCGCTCGGAAAGCGATCATCCGTTCAAGACGCCGGTGACGGACGACCAATTCCTCCTGCTCGGCCCGGCAGGTTCGATCCGCATCCCGAATTTCCTGATGCCGCCCCTGATGAACAATCACGGCAATTATGCGGTTTCGCTCGGCAATGTCTGCCGCTGGCTCGCCGGCCACGCCGAGGCGCTGGGCGTCGAAATCTATCCGGGCTTCGCCGCCGCCGACCTCATCTACAATGACGAAGGCGCCGTCACCGGCGTCGTCACCGGCGACATGGGTGTCGAGCGTGATGGCACGCATGGCCCGTCCTACGCGCCCGGCATGGCGCTCCTCGGCAAATACGTCCTGATCGGCGAGGGCGTGCGCGGTTCGCTGGCCAAGAAGCTGATCGAGAAGTTCGAGCTTTCGAAGGACGCGCAGCCGCAGAAATTCGGAATCGGCCTGAAGGAACTCTGGCAGGTCGCGCCGGAAAAGCACAAGCCCGGCCTCGTCCAGCACTCCTTCGGCTGGCCGCTGAACTCGAAGACGGGCGGCGGCTCGTTCCTCTATCACCTCGAGGACAACCAGGTCGCAGTCGGCTTCGTGGTTCACCTGAACTACAAGAACCCGTATTTGTCGCCCTTCGAGGAATTCCAGCGCTTCAAGACGCATCCGGCGATCCGCGACACGTTCGACGGCGCCAAGCGCGTCTCCTACGGCGCGCGCGCGATCACCGAGGGTGGCTACCAGTCGGTGCCGAAGCTGACCTTCCCGGGCGGCGCGCTGATCGGCTGCTCGGCCGGCTTCGTCAACGTGCCGCGCATCAAGGGTTCGCACAATGCGGTCCTGTCGGGCATGCTCGCGGCCGAAAAGATCGCGGAGGCGCTGGCCGGCGGCCGCTCCCATGACGAGATCGCCGCCTACGAGGCCGAATGGCGTGGCAGCGACATCGGCAAGGATCTGAAGCGGGTGCGCAACGTGAAGCCGCTCTGGTCGAAATTCGGCACCTGGATCGGCGTCGGCCTCGGCGGGCTCGACATGTGGACGAACCAGCTCTTCGGCTTCTCCTTCCTCGGCACACAGTCGCACGGCAAGCCGGACTATGCCGCGCTGGAGCCGGCCGACAAGCACTCGCCGATCGCCTATCCCAAGCCCGACGGCGTCCTCACCTTCGACCGCCTGTCCTCGGTGTTCCTGTCGAACACCAATCACGAGGAAAGCCAGCCGATCCACCTTCAGGTGAAGGACCCCGAACTGCAGAAGCGTTCGGAATACATGGTCTTTTCCGGCCCCTCGACGCGCTACTGCCCGGCCGGTGTCTATGAATGGGTCGACGCGGACGGCAACGGCCTGACCGGTGGCCCGGCCTCGCCGACCAAGGGCGGCGAAGTCTCGCATTCGGAGCCGGACGCGCGCTTCGTCATCAACGCGCAGAACTGCGTCCACTGCAAGACATGCGACATCAAGGACCCGAACCAGAACATCAACTGGGTGCCCCCGCAGGGCGGTGAGGGGCCGGTTTATCCGAATATGTGATTGGTCGGTGAATGGTGAATGGGAGTTGGTCGGCTCTTGGCCTTGACGCTGCTGAGTAGCCGAAACGACTGCATTCACCATTCACCGCCAGGCCTGCAACACCTCCGCCTCCGGCTCCTGCGGCAGAATGGAAAACTCCACCAGCACCGGCAGGTGATCGGAGCCGACCGCAGGTAGCGCGCGCGCCGATCCGACGACGACCCCGCCCTTCGCCATGATCTGGTCGATCGGCAGGCCAATCCATCGTCGCCAAGCATCGGGTAGGCGCCGGTCGAGATAGGTCGGGCCGATGCCGCGCACGATGTGAAGCCCGCCGAGTTCGCCGGTGCGGCGCACGGTCTGGCTCCACGGCACGGCGTTGAAGTCGCCGGCGAGGATCGCGCTGTCGGCAAGGTTCGGCAGATCGTCCTCGATGCGCGACAGGTGCCAGGACTGGCCGAACGGCCACGGCCAGCCGAGATGCATCGCCACGACGCTTGCGCGCCGCCCCGCAAAATCGACCTCGACATTGGCGAACGACCCGCGATCGCCGCAGGCGTCGGCCGGGTTGGAGACGAATGGCCGGCGCGAAAGAATGGCCACGCCGCCGATATGCGTCGGCGGTGGACATACGATGCGGTGGGGATAGGTGGCGTCGAGAACCGACAATCGCTCGGCCCAAAGGTCCGAGACCTCGGTGAGCGTCACGATATCGGGCCGGTGCTCCCCGATCGCGGAAAGCACGAGTTCCGGCCTGTCATTGTCATAGCGAAGGTTGAGATGCATCAGCCGGAAGACGGGCATCGACGCCGCGTCGAGATCGGCGACCAGTCCCGCTTTGCGTGCCGATGCGTCCGAAAAGCCGCCGAGGGTCGTCCAGATCGCGCCAATACCGAGCAGCAACGCGAAAGCCGCTTCCGGCCAGTAGCGCAGGGCGGCCAGCGGCAGGATTCCCAGGAGCAGCAGAACCGCAAGGTGGATGCGGAAATGCGAGAAGGAATCGAACGCCGGATGGATGCGCCCGAGAAAGCCGAAGATCAGCGCCCCCGCAATGCCGAGGACGCCGCCGAGCGCGACGAGCCTGAGAAGAAGCGACCAGTCGATCCGCATGTCCTTCCTACTGGAACGCCGTCTCGGAAAAACTGCGCAGCTTGCGCGAATGCAGCTTTTCCGGGGCCATTTCGGCGAGCTTTTCGAGTGCCCGGATGCCGATCGTCAGGTGCTGGGCGACCTGGCGCTTGTAGAAATCGGTCGCCATGCCGGGCAGCTTCAGTTCGCCGTGCAGCGGCTTGTCCGAAACGCACAGGAGCGTCCCGTAGGGCACGCGGAAGCGGAAGCCGTTGGCCGCTATCGTCGCCGATTCCATGTCGAGCGCGATGGCGCGGCTTTGCGACAGGCGCTGGACGGGTCCGCGCTGCTCGCGCAGTTCCCAGTTGCGGTTGTCGATCGTGGCGACGGTGCCGGTGCGCATGATGCGCTTCAGCTCATAGCCGGAAAGCCCTGTCACCTCGGCGACGGCCTCCTGCAGCGCGACCTGGATTTCCGCCAGCGCCGGGATCGGCACCCAGACGGGCAGGTCGTCGTCGAGCACGTGATCCTCGCGCACATAGGCGTGGGCGAGGACATAGTCGCCAAGCGCCTGCGTGTTGCGAAGGCCCGCGCAATGGCCGAGCATAAGCCAGGCATGGGGCCGCAGCACGGCGATATGGTCGGTGATCGTCTTGGCGTTGGAAGGTCCGACGCCGATATTGACCATCGTGATGCCGCCATGCCCTTCGCGGGTCAGGTGATAGGCCGGCATCTGCGGCATCCGCGTCGGGCTCGCACCGTCATGCGGCATGGTCTCACCGGCCTTCGTCACCACGTTGCCCGGCTCGACGAAGCTCGTATAGCCGCCGCCGCCATCGGCCATCAGGTTGCGGGCATGGACGCAGAACTCGTCGATGTAGAACTGATAGTTGGTGAAGAGCACATAGTTCTGGAAATATTGCGGGCTGGTCGCGGTGTAATGCGTCATCCGGTGCAGCGAATAGTCGATGCGCTGCGCAGTGAACGGCGCCAGCGGCATCGGGTCGCCGGCAAGCGGCTCGTAAGTGCCGTTGGCGATGTGGTCGTCGGTGGCGTTCAAATCCGGCACGTCGAACAGGTCGCGCAGCGGCCGCTTGATCCGGTCGGCGACCGATGCCTCGACATAGGTGCCTTCGAGAAAGGCGAAATGCAATGGGATCGGCGTCTCGGACTCGGACACCGTGATCGGCACGCCGTGATTGCGCATCAGGAGCGTCAACTGATCCAGCAGGTAGCTGTCGAACAGGTCCGGCCGCGTGATCGTCGTGGTGTAATGGCCTGGCTGCGGCATGTGGCCATAGGCAAGGCGGCTGTCGACGAGGCTGAAGGAGGAGGTGGTGACGCCGACTTCCGGGTAATAGGCACGGAACCGCTTATGCTCGATCTCGCCCTCGGCAAGGCTGGCAAAGCTGTCGCGCAGGAATTGCGTGTTGCGCTCGTAAAGCGCTTTCAGCGCCTCGATGGCCTCGCGGGCATCCATGAAGCTTTTCGGCTGGTAGGGCGGGGGGCTCGATACGTGCTCGATGGCGGCGGGGTAGATTCTCTTTTCCATGACCCATTATAGGGGGTCGTGATGTCGGTTGCGAGACGCTCGCATGGCTCCATGCAACGACTTTTCGTCTCAGCCGGTTCGTTGCAGGCTCATCAGCAGCACGAAACCGACGCCGCCGCCCTGGCTGGACGTGTCTTCGATGAAGGCGGGCCCCGATGCCGACCCCTGCGTTGCATAGCCGAGCGGTGCCGAAAGGGCCGCAATGACGAGGAGGACGCGCGACGCCATCTTGAAGCCGTTTCGGATCGTGATGCGGTCGCGCGACATGTGCATTCTCCTCGTCTATCTCGATTGGACGTCGCCGCAGGACGGCGCGCGGTCGAAAAGGCAGTTGGTCGGCGCTTTCAGATCGAGCACGCGGGCGGGCCGGCTGGCTTCGGCAACGAGAATGGAAAGGCCCATTCCGAAGAACATCATCATCATGCAGACGATGGAAAACCTGCGCGCCAACATCTTCGATCCCTCGCTCGAGCGTTGCCTTGTCGAATGTTGGCCGGATCATGGCAGGCGGGCGCTGAACTTGGCCTGAGAGGGCCGTTCATCCGCGCTTCATCTAGATTGAAAATTCGTAATGGCGGACCGTCGGTGCCGATTCCACGGCAATTCCAACGCAGCTTCAAACGCTCGTTCAATCGCGGCGTCTCTAGAACGGTTCATGACGATCAGACGGACGTGATTTCCGGATTGTCCAAACCGCCCGCCGAACGGCGAGAACAGCCGCAGCGGGTCAAACCAAGAAAGATGGGATTCATCCAATGAAAACGACACATGTCATGCTGAGCACGTTTGCGGTCGCGGCCGCGCTGATGACCTCCACCGGGTGGGCGCAGGAATCGCCCCCGATCCTGGTGTGGGACGACAACGGAGTTCTGTTGAGCGAAAACGGCTACCAGTCGATGGCGCCGGCCTTCGCCGCGCAGGAAGAACCGTCGATGGCAGCCGAGGAACGCACTTTCGCGATGTCGCCGCTGACGACCGGCAGCATCGGCGATGAGCAGTGGTTCTTCGACGACCATCCGTTCGGAAACTACGCAGCGAATGTTCGCCTCGACGACCTTCGCGGGCAATAAGTGACGAGGGGGCGAGCGCCGCCGGCAAACCGCTGGCGGCGCATTGTTAGACGGGCCCGTTCGAGAGTGGTAAACTGGTTCCCGGCGCGGGCGTCTTCCGAACCGTGGGACCGGTTCCATGTCATCCCCACTCAGCATCGCCGTCCTCGGCGAGTTGCGGGTCGCCAGTGGCTTGCTTACCCACCCCCTTCCGGCCTCGCGCAAGACGCGCGCGCTTCTCGCCTATCTTGCGCTCACCGGTCGCCCGCATCGCCGCGAGCGCCTCTGCGAATTGTTCTGGGACCTGCCGGACGATCCGCGCGGCTCGCTGCGCTGGTCGTTGAGCAAGATTCGCGGCGTGATCAACGGCCAGGACGGCGCCCGCCTCCTGGCGGACAGGGAGCGGATTTCGCTCGAAGTCGGTGACGACACGATCGATTTCTGGACGGCGCGCCGCCTCGTCGATGCCAGCCTCGACCAGCTTCCGCTCGCCCGCCTGCACGAAATGGCCGACGCACTCGCCCAGCCGCTGCTGGATGGTCTCGACCTGCCCAATTGCGATGGCTACCAGCGCTGGCTGGCGGGCGAGCGCGAGGAGGCGCTGCGGCTGCGCCTCGCGGTTCTGCAGCGCATCACGCTCCACAAGGATACGAGCGACCAGGAAGCGGTGCGCTGGGTGCGCGACTGGCATGCCTCTGATCCGCTGTCGCCGGAAGCGGCCGGCATCCTGGCTCGGACTTTGAAGAAGATCGGCCGGCCGGAGGAGGGCGACGCCGTCGCAGCGCGTTTTCGCCGGGCTCGGCTCGAGGCAGGCTTGAACCCCGGTCCCGATCTTCTGGCCGAACCGGCAGCTTCCAGTGAGGCGGTCAAGGTGGGCAATATGCTGCGCCAGCAGACGATCCGCTTTTGCGAATCCTCGGACGGCGTACGCCTCGCCTATGCTTCGGTCGGAACCGGGCCGGCGGTGGTGAAGGCCGCCAACTGGCTCAACCATCTCGAACTCGACTGGCAAAGCCCCATCTGGTCGAAAACCTTCCAGGCCTTGTCCGACCATCGCACCTTCATCCGCTATGATGAGCGCGGCAACGGGCTTTCGGACTGGGACGTGGCCGATATCGGCTTCGAGGCCTTCGTCAGCGATCTGGAGACGGTCGTCGATGCGATCGGGCTGGAGAGCTTTCCGCTGATCGGCATGTCGCAGGGCTGCGCGGTTTCCATTGCCTATGCGGTGCGTCATCCCGAGCGCGTCACCGCGCTGGTGCTGATCGGCGGCTACGCGGCCGGCTGGCGCATCGGCGCCTCGTCCGAAGAGCGCGAGCGGCGCGAGGCGGTGATGACGCTGACCCGGCTTGGTTGGGGCACCAACAACGCCGCCTACCGCCACATCTTCTCGCAGACCTTCATGCCGGACGGCAATCCGGAGGAACTGGCATGGTTCGACGAGTTCCAGCGTCAGACGACGTCGCCCGAAAACGCCGTCCGGTTCCAGCACGCATTCGGCGATATCGACGTGCGCAACATGCTGGGAGATGTCCGCGCGCCCGCGCTCGTGCTCCACGCCCAGCACGACCAGCGCATCACGCTCGAACAGGGCCGTGAACTGGCGATCGGCATCCCCGGCGCGCGATTCGTGCCGCTCGAAAGCCGCAGCCACATCGTCCTCGGCCACGAGCCGGCATGGAGCGTGCTGATGCGCGAGGTTGACGCGTTCCTGACCGAGCACGAGGCGCGCTAGAACGAGAAAAGCCGCTGCGGCGCGTGGCGGCAGCGGCTTCTTGCGTCGCAGAAAGCTTACTGGCGGGTCAGATCTTCGCCGCGGCAGATCAGGCCGCCCATGACGCAGCCGCTCATCTTCATCGTGTTGCCGTTGACGGAAGCCTTGCCGTTATAGGTCTTGCCTTCGTCGAGCACGTTGACCGTGCCCTTGTAGTTGGCGCCCGAGCCGGCCATCGTGCCGATCGGCTGGCCGTTATACTGGCCGGAACGCACGGTGCCGCAGAACCCGCCGGAACAGGGCGCAAATTCGATCAGCGTACCGTTGCCGCGTACCCACATGCCCTCGATCGGCTCGGCCGCGAATGCGGGTGCCGAAACGAGAGCGCAAGCAGCCAGGGCTGCCCAGAACTGAACCTTCATCAACTTCCTCCCAAAACGCGCAGCGTGCCGAAAGCTTACGCAAACGTAAACGTAATCGAGTTTCACGCGGTTGGGAAGTGGCCGGCGAAGCAGAATCCAACGTCGGTTTTCGGCGTTGGTGACGACTTTCTTGCCGGGTCGAACAGAAAAGGCGGGATTCAAGGTTAGCGCCGGGTAAACGGCAAATGTGGCAATTGTCTTGAAGTTCTCTAAACGGCCGCGCAGTTGCGGGCTTTCCATGCTTAACGAATTGGGCGGTTTACTGAAAATTTGAGCTTTGTTTGAACCTCGTTAAGCACGCCTTTTTACGGCGGATTCAAGCCTGCCGGGCATTCTTTCCCCATCACACAGCAACAAGGGACGCACGGAAATATCCGGCTCTCGGGATGTAACAGGGGACTTGAAATGGCACGCTACGAAATGATCGAAGCCGGCATCGGCTCCACTGCACAGGCCGACATTCTCTTCGAACTGGGCATGATGTACGCCACCGGCCGCGACTGCGACGTCGATGTCGTCGCCGCCCACAAATGGTTCAACATCGCCGCGATCAAGGGCAGCGACCGCGCTGTGCAACTCCGTCAGGAACTGTCTTCCGCCATGACCAAGACCGACATCGCCAAGGCGCTGCGCGAAGCGCGCGAATGGATGACGACGCACTGATCGGAATTACCGGACGACCGGCAACAGAGCGGGAAGACCCGCCGGGCCATACAGGGATGCTTCAAGCGAAGCACGAAGAAGGGCCGCCTCCATGTTGGGAAGCGGCCCTTTTGTTTGCGTTGCAGAATCAATCGGAATAGGCGCGGTCGAGCAGTTCCATCGTGATGTCGGCGCAGGCTCGGGCGTCCTCGCGCGGGCCGCATTTGACCTCGACCTTGACCCCGCCATCGTCGTCGATCTCGACCTTGAACTCCGGCCCTTGTGCGCGCCGCATGCCGCGGCCGCCATGGTTGCGCGGGCCGTCACCGCGCATGTGATGGCGCGGGCCGCCATGACGTCCCATCCGGTCTGGACCGCCGCGTTGCTCGTGCATCGCTGCGCCACCTTCGGGGCCGTCGACCAGTTCCTCATCGACCTCGGGGTTCGGCGGCGGGGGCGCTGCGGGCTGTTCGGCTGTTGGAGCATCGCTGCCGGGCGGCGGCGGGGCAGGGGGCGTCTGCGCGAAGGCGACCGAACTCGAAAGAGCGATCGCGGAAAGGGTGAGGAGCAGTGAACGCATGGAATCCTCCGTTGGGTTTGCCATTCCCAACGGCTGGCGATTCCGGCTGTTCCTTGACTAGCGACAGCCCTCGATCACGATTTCGCGTCAGCCGGCCATGGCGGGCGCGGGCGCTTCCTCGAACCGCACCAGCACGGTGCCGTCCGTCACCTGGGCGCCTTCAGTGACGATGTCGGCGATCGTGCCGTCATGCGGCGCGGCGATCGTGTGCTCCATCTTCATCGCTTCGAGCACCAGCAGCGCCTGACCCTTCTGGACCGCGTCGCCGGGCTGTACGCGCACCATCTTGACGAGGCCGGGCATCGGCGCGCGCAGCGCATCGCCGCCGCCCGACGCCTCCTCGGCCCGCGCGAACGGGTCGTCCAGCGTGAAATCATGGCTGCCGGTCTCGTCGAAGACCGTGACGTGGCCCTTCCACGAAGCCGCCTTGCCCCGATCGGCTTCGGAAAGCACAAAGGTCTCGCCGTCGATTTCGGTCTCGTATCGTCCGTCGGGGCGCGGTCGCACCCGTCCGGTCCGCTTGTTTTCCCCGGCCGCGAGCACAACCGATTTCGCCAACCCGCCGAAATGTCCGTATCCGACAAGGTCGGACCACGGATCGCCATCGCGCGGCGACGAGGGGCCGGCGGCGGCGAGCGCAGCGATGGCAGCGGCACGCGACGTCGCCTTGCCGGGGCGGGTGAGTTCGGGCTGCTTGCGCGCTATCAGGCCGGTATCGACATTGCCGGATGCAAAATCGGCGTCCGAGGCGAGGGCCGACAGGAAGCGCGCATTGACCGTCGAGCCGGCCACCTGCGTCGCATCGAGAGCCTCGACCAGTCCCGAAAGCGCCGCCGCGCGGTCGTCGGCGTGGACGATGACCTTGGCGATCATCGGATCGTAGAAGGGAGAGATGGTGTCGCCGGAGCGCACGCCGGTATCGATGCGCAATTCGGCGCCGGACTGAAGCGCGTCGGGGAACCGCAGATGATGGAGCGTGCCGATTGCCGGCAGGAAGTCGCGGGCGGCATCTTCCGCGTAAAGCCGCGCCTCGACGGCATGTCCGTCGATGCCGATTTCCTCTTGTCGCAACGGAATCGCTTCGCCCGCCGCGACCCGCAACTGCCATTCGACGAGATCGACGCCGGTGATCATTTCGGTCACCGGATGCTCGACCTGAAGCCGCGTGTTCATTTCCATGAACCAGAAGCGGTCTGGGCGAAGCCCGTCCGACGCATCGACGATGAACTCGATCGTGCCTGCGCCCGAATAGCGGATCGCCTGCGCGGCCTTGACGGCAGCGGAGGTCATCGCCGCGCGCATCGCCTGGTCCAAGCCGGGGGCGGGGGCCTCCTCGATCACCTTCTGGTGGCGACGTTGCGCCGAGCAGTCGCGTTCGTAAAGGTGGACGACATTGCCGTGATTGTCGCCGAAGACCTGGACCTCGATGTGGCGCGGCTTGGAGACGTATTTCTCGACCAGGACCCGGTCGTCGCCGAACGAGGCCTTGGCTTCGCGTCGCGCGGCGGCGAGCGCCTCGGGAAACGCGTCCTGATCCTCGACGAGGCGCATGCCTTTGCCACCGCCGCCGGCCCGCGCCTTGATGAGGACGGGAAAGCCGATCTCCTTCGCCTTCGAGGAAAGAACCACCAGTTCCTGCGCTTCGCCGTGGTAGCCGGGCACCACCGGAACGCCGGCCTTTTCCATCAACCGCTTGGCGGCATCCTTCAGGCCCATGGCGCGGATCGAGGCGGAGGAGGGACCGATAAAGATGAGGCCGGCCGCGACGACCTGGTCGACGAAACCGGGATTTTCGGAGAGGAAGCCGTAGCCTGGATGGATTGCCTGCGCGCCGGTCGCCTTTGCCGCCTCGATGATGCGCTCGCCTTTGAGATAGCTCTCGCCGACCGGGGACGCGCCGATATGCACCGCCTCGTCGGCGAGCGTGACATGCATCGCGTTGCGGTCGGCGTCGGAATAGACGGCCACGGTCGCGATGCCCATGCGCCGCGCCGTCTTGATGACGCGACAGGCGATTTCACCGCGATTGGCGATCAGGATCTTCTTGAACATGGGTCCTCCGGAAACGAAAAGGCGGCGAAGCGTCTCGTGCTTCGCCGCCTTATAGCCGCCCGGTGATGGGGCGTCACCTCATTGCGAGGGTGAAGCCGCGCCCAGCCGGTATGCGATGATGTGGTCACCGGCGCGCGTGCCGGTCGACCCGTGCCCTCCCGCGACGACGACGAGATACTGGTTGCCGTCCGCGCCGCGATAGGTCGAAGGCGTCGCCTGTCCGCCGGCCGGCAGGCGGTCCTGCCAGATTTCCTCGCCGGTCTGCAAATCGTAGGCGCGCACGAAATAGTCGAGCGTGCCCGACAGGAACGCGACGCCGCCCTTGGTGACGATCGGTCCGCCAATGCCCGGCACGCCCATCTTGATCGGCATTGGGATCGGCGAGAGATCGCGAACCGTGCCGTTCACCCGCTGGTAGATGGTCTCGCCCGTCGTCAGGTCGACGGCGGCGATGTAGCCCCAGGACGGCTCCTGGCAGGGTGTGCCGATCGGCGACAGGAACGGCCCCATCTCGACCGCGTACGGCGCGCCGAAATTCTCGTTGAAGACCGGATCGCCTTCGCTGGTGACGACGCGCGTTTCCTGGTCCTCGCGCGGGATCATCTTGGACGTGAAGGCGAGATAGACCGGCATTCCGAACATGATCTGCCGCTCGGGATCGACCGCGACCGAACCCCAGTTGAAGGTGCCGAAATTGCCCGGATAGACGATCGTGCCCTGTTCCGATGGTGGCGTATATGCGCCCTCATAGCGCATCTGGCGAAAGGCGATGCGGCAAGCGGCCTGATCGATCGGCGTCAGCCCCCACATGTCGCGCTCGCGCAGCGCCTCGGGACGAAAGCTCACCGCCGAGGCCGGTTGCGTCGGCGCCGTCCGGTCTCCCTCGACGGCACCTTGCGGCGCGGCGACTTCCTCGACCGGATGAACCGGCTCGCCGGTTTCGCGATTGAGGACGAAGACGTCGCCCTGCTTGGTCGGAACGACGAGCGAGGGCACCGTGTCACCGTCGATCGTCAGATCGATCAGCGCGGGCTGCGCGGGCACGTCGTAGTCCCAGAGGTCGTGATGAACCGTCTGGAACACCCATGCGACTTCGCCGGTGGAGGCGTTGAGCGCCGTCACGGACGAGGCGAAACGCTCGGTGTTCTCGCCGCGCTCGCCACCATACTGGTCGGGCGATTCATTGCCCATCGGCAGATAGACGAGGTCGAGGTCGGGATCGTAGCTCGCCACGCTCCACATGTTGGGCGAGTTGTTCTGATAGGTCTCGCCCTCGGCGATCGGCTGCGTCGCCTCGGGGTTCTTGCTGTCGAAGTTCCAGAGGAGTTCGCCGGTCCAAACGTCGTAGCCACGGATGACACCCGAGGGAGATGTCGTGGAATCATTGTCGTTGACGGCGCCACCGACGATCACGACCGACGCGGTCACGACTGGCGGCGAGGTCGTGTAGACCGAGCCTGGCGTGATGTTCGGCATGTTGTGCCAAAGATTGATCGTGCCGTCCTCGCCGCCGAAGCCGGCGCAGATTTCGCCTGTTTCGGCGCTGATCGAGATCAGCCGGCCATCGGAGGTCGGCGCGAACAGGCGGCGCTGGCACGCCTCTTCCTCGTTGACGTAGCCGTCGCTGTCGCTGCGCGGCACGAGCGGATTTTGCGCGTCGGGCTCGGCCTGTCCGGTCACCACGTTCTGGTACACGCCGGCAGCCTGCAGCGTGACGGATTCGACGCTCAATGCGAGACGCTGCTCGTTGGTCAGGTCCTCGCGAGGACCGGTTTCCTCAGTCTGTTCGGCCTGTTCGACGACCGGCGCGTCGCCGGTTTCGGTCTCGGCGGCTTCCGTTTCCTCGGCGGGAGCGGCGGCTTCGGCTTCTTCTGGGGCGGCCGACTGAGCTTCTGCCGGCGCCTGCTGCTGCTCAGCCACAGCGGGCGGGTTCGCGGTGCCGTCGAAATAGGAAACGCCGCGACAGGTCATGTGCTGCGTCGTCGGCGTCGGCGGCTGCTGCAGGTCGGGGTCGAAGCGCCAGCGCTCCTGGCCGGTCACCGGATCGAGCGCGATCACCGTGCCGAACGGGGTGCACACATACATCATGTCCTGGATGACGAGCGGCGTGACCTGATAGGTCGTTTCCTGCGGGTCGTCGGAACTGCGCTCTTCACCGGTGCGATAGGTCCAGGCAACTTCGAGATTGGCCACATTGTCCGGGGTGATGTCGGCGAGCGGGGAATAGCGCTGGCCCGCGGCCGTGCGGCCATAGGCGACCCACTCGCCCTCGTCGACGGTGTTCTCATAGGTCGCGAGGCCCGCCATCTGTTCTGCCGGGAACGTCCCGCGCGCGATATCGCGCGGCTCCTGCCAGATCGCGAAGGCGGCGATGAAGCCGCTGACCAGAAGCGCGCCGGCAAGCGTGGCGCTGTTGGGACCGTAGACCGCCTTGGGCTGGCCCGGCTGATGCATGGCGCGGATCATCGGCGGCAGAAGAAGCAGGATGCCGAGCGCGACGATGAGGCTGCCACGCGCCGAAAGCGCCCACCAGTCGAAGCCCGATTCCCAGATCGCCCAGACGAGCGTGACGAGCAACGTCACCGCGTAGACGGTAAGCCCGGACGGACGGCGGTCCCACAGGAGGCCTGCCGAAATGATCAGGCCGACACCCATGACGACGTAGAACCACGAGCCGCCGAGCGATGCGAGCCAGGCGCCTTGGCCGGCGAGCGCAACGCCGATTAGAAGGATGATTGCGGATAGAATGATGCGGTACATTGCCGGCCCCGGTGAGCAATGAGAATTCAAGCCCACGTGGATGCGTCGGCTCCCCTGCGGCCGTCAAATGATGGCCGGCCTGCGCTCCGGATGGAGGGCACGCGAGGGCTGAACGTGCGAATGCGTGTCAGGTTCCCGCGAAATGAACCGATTACATCCGGAAAACGCCGAATTTCGTCTCGGGAATCGGCGCGTTCAGCGCGGCCGACAGCGACAGCGCCAGAACCTCGCGCGTCTTCGCCGGGTCGATGATGCCGTCGTCCCACATACGGGCCGAGGAGTAGAGCGGGTGGCCTTCATGCTCGAACTTGTCGAGGATCGGCTTCTTGAACGCCGCTTCCTCTTCCGCGCTCCATGAACCGCCGCGTCGCTCGATCCCCTCGCGCTTGACGATGGAAAGCACGGTCGCCGCCTGTTCGCCGCCCATGACGGAGATGCGCGCATTCGGCCACATCCAAAGGAAGCGGGGCGAATAGGCGCGGCCGCACATGCCGTAATTGCCCGCGCCGAACGAGCCGCCGATGATCATCGTGACCTTCGGCACCTTGGCGGTGGCAACCGCCGTGACCAGCTTGGCGCCGTCCTTGGCGATGCCGCCGGCCTCATATTTGCGCCCGACCATGAAGCCGGTGATGTTTTGCAGGAAGATCAGCGGGATCTTCCGCTGGCAGCACAGCTCGATGAAATGCGCGCCCTTGACCGCGCTTTCGGAGAAAAGGACGCCATTATTGGCGATGATGCCGACCGGCATTCCGTAGAGATGCCCAAAACCGGTGATCAGCGTCGTGCCGTAATTCGCCTTGAACTCGTCGAACTCCGAGCCGTCGACCACGCGGGCGATCACCTCGCGCACGTCGTAAGGCTGGCGCGTGTCCTGCGGGATGACGCCGTAGATCTCTTCCGGCGCGTGAACGGGCGGAATCGGCTCGCGAATGTCGAGCGCCAAGTGCTTCTTGCGATTCAGGTTTCGCACGATGCGCCGGACGATTGCGAGCGCATGCTCGTCGTCGACGGCATAGTGGTCGGCGACGCCGGATTCGCGCGTGTGAAGATCGGCTCCGCCAAGGTCTTCGGCCGAGACGACTTCGCCCGTCGCCGCCTTCACCAGCGGCGGGCCGCCGAGAAAGATCGTCGCCTGCTTCTTGACCATGACGGTCTCGTCCGACATCGCCGGCACATACGCGCCGCCCGCCGTGCACGAACCCATGACGCAGGCGATCTGCGGAATGCCGGCCGCCGACATGTTCGCCTGATTGTAGAAGATGCGGCCGAAATGATCGCGGTCGGGGAAGACCTCGTCCTGGTTCGGCAAATTCGCGCCGCCGGAATCGACCAGGTAGATGCAAGGCAGATTGTTCTCGAGCGCGATCTCCTGCGCCCGCAGATGCTTCTTCACCGTCAGCGGATAATAGGTCCCGCCCTTCACGGTGGCATCGTTGACGACGACCAAAACCTCGCGCCCCTCGACGCGACCGACGCCGGCGATCAGGCCGGCCGAGGCGATCTCGCCGCCATACATATCGCTTGCCGCGAACTGACCGATTTCGAGAAAGGGCGCGCCGGTGTCGAGAAGCTGCGCCAGCCGGTCGCGGGGGAGAAGCTTGCCGCGCGAAACGTGCCGCTCGCGCGCTTCCTGCGGTCCGCCGGCGCAAACGGTCTCGGCCCTTTCGCGCATCTGGTCGACCAGCCCGCGCATCGTCGCTTCATTGGCCTTGAAGGCGTCGGAGGAGGTCGAGATCTGGGATTGGATGGCGGGCATGTCCGTCTCTGTCGTTCGAAGTAGGAGCCGATCGGGCGCGGTGGCAAATCGGCCGAAGCGGCGCGACTATCGCAGCTTCGGCCAATCGCGTCGATGCGATCGCGTCATTTGCTGTCGCCGACGATCTCGCGGCCGATCAGCCAGCGGCGGATTTCGCTGGTGCCGGCACCGATCTCGTAGAGCTTGGCGTCGCGCAGCAGGCGACCGGTCGGGTATTCGTTGATGTAGCCATTGCCGCCAAGGAGTTGCAGCGCATCGAGTGCGGACTGTGTCGCCTTTTCGGCCGCAAACAGCACGCAGCCTGCGGCGTCCTTGCGGGTGACTTCACCCCGGTCACATGCCTGCGCCACCGCGTAGACATAGGCGCGAGCGGCGTTCATGTTGGCGTACATGTCGGCAAGCTTGGCCTGGACGAGCTGGAATTCGCCGATCGGCTGGCCGAACTGCTTGCGTTCGTGAACGTATGGAACGGCGACGTCCATGCAGGCGGCCATCAGGCCAAGCGGCCCGCCGGCGAGCACGGCGCGCTCATAGTCGAGGCCTGACATCAGCACCTCGACGCCGCGTCCTTCCTCGCCGAGCACGTTCTCGAAGGGAACCTCGACATTTTCGAAGACGAGTTCGCCGGTGTTGGAGCCGCGCATGCCCAGCTTGTCGAGCTTCTGCGCGACCGAAAAGCCCTGGAAGTCGCGTTCGACGATGAAGGCGGTGATACCGCGCGAGTGGCGCTCCGGATCGGTCTTTGCGTAGATCACCATGGTATTGGCGTCGGGGCCGTTGGTGATCCACATCTTGGTGCCGTTGAGGACGTAGCGGTCGTTGCGCTTTTCGGCGCGCAGCCGCATCGAGACGACGTCCGAGCCGGAGCCGGATTCCGACATGGCAAGCGCGCCGATCGCCTCGCCCGAGCAGAGCGCGGGCAGGTACTTCGCCTTCTGTTCGGCGTTGCCCCAGCGATTGATCTGGTTGACGCAGAGGTTCGAGTGTGCGCCGTACGAAAGGCCAACGGACGCCGACGCGCGGCTGATTTCCTCTAGCGCGACGACATGGGCGAGATAGCCCATTCCAGAGCCGCCGAAGTCGTGATCGGCGGTGATGCCGAGAAGACCGATTGCGCCCATCTCCTGCCAAAGATGGTTCGGGAATTCGTTCGACGAGTCGATCTCGGAGGCGATCGGCGCGATCCGGTCCTGCGCGAAGCGCCGCACGGTCTCGCGCAGCGCGTCGATGTCCTCGCCATGGCCGAACTTCATCGTCTGGTCGTACATGCTGGTCTCCCTGGTCAGGTCTTGTTGGCGCCGGCAAGGCGCAGGGTCATGGTCAGATAGCGTTCGGTCACGTCGTCGATGCTCAGCCGCTCGTCCGGGCGGAACCAGACGATGACGCCCGTGATCATCTGGATGATCGCCATGGCGACGAGCGCGGAATCCTCGACATCGAAAACGCGCGCGTCGGCGCCGCGTTGCAGGATGGCGCGCAGCTCTTTCTCATAAGCCTCGCGCAGGGCGACGATCCGGCGGAGGCGCTCCGGTGCAAGGCTGCGAAGCTCAAGATTGTTCACATGCGTCGAGCTGCGCCGCGCCAGATGAAAGGCGATGTGGTTGCGCACGAAGGCGGAAAGCTGGTCGCGCGGATCGGCTTCGGGATCGGAGAGGGCGGTCCAGCTTGCGACCAATTCTTCCATGTGCTCGCGCATCAGCGTGAAGAGCAAATCTTCCTTGGTGGGAAAGTAGCGATAGAGCGCGGCTGCCTGCACGCCAACCTCGTCGGCGAGCCTGCGCATCGACACGGCCTCGTAGCCATGGCGCGCGATGAGCCGCAGCGCCGCATCGCGCAATGCAGCCTCCGTGCGCTCTCCGTCCGATCCGATGGTGCGGGCCATAAATCCTCCGGGCACTTTAATAAAACGAACGTTCAATTAATTCAAGAGAAGAGTGATAATATTGACATAAACATATCTTTATGTGAGCAATCGATCGCTGATGAAGGAGAGCAGGATGACCGCCGCCAATCTGGACGATCTCTTCGGACCGATCCGCGAACGGGAGGACGTCGCAGGCCTCATCCGCAAGGCGGCCGCCGAACGAATCCTCATCCTCGACGGTGCGATGGGCACGCAGATCCAGGGCCTTGGCTTCGACGAGGATCATTTTCGCGGGCCACGTTTCGGCGGCTGCGAGTGTCACCAGCAGGGCAACAACGATCTCCTGACGCTGACGCAGCCCGCCGCAATCGAGGACATCCACTACCGCTACGCCATCGCCGGCGCGGACATTCTGGAGACGAACACCTTCTCCTCGACCTCGATCGCGCAGGCAGATTACGGCATGGAAGGCGAGGTCTACGATCTCAATCGTGACGGCGCCCGCCTCGCCAAACGCGCCGCGATCCGCGCCGAGCAGAAGGACGGCAAGCGCCGCTTCGTCGCGGGCGCTCTGGGACCCACCAACCGCACGGCGTCGATCTCGCCCGACGTCAATAATCCCGGCTACCGCGCCGTTACCTTCGACGATCTGCGCGTTGCCTATGGCGAGCAGTTGCGCGGCCTGATCGATGGCGGGTCCGACCTGATCCTGATCGAGACGATCTTCGACACGCTCAATGCCAAGGCCGCGATCTTCGCCTGCAAGGAAATCTTCGCCGAGACGGGCGTCGAGTTGCCGGTCATGATCTCCGGCACCATCACCGACCTGTCCGGCCGCACGCTGTCCGGCCAGACGCCGACGGCGTTCTGGCATTCGGTGCGCCATGCCGACCCGTTCTCCATCGGCCTCAACTGCGCGCTCGGCGCCGACCAGATGCGCGCGCATCTGGCTGAAATTTCCGGCGCGGCAGATACGCTCGTTTGCGCCTACCCGAATGCCGGCCTGCCAAACGAATTCGGTCAGTATGACGAGACGCCGGAGCAGATGGCCGCGCAGATCGGCCGGTTCGCGAAGGAGGGACTGGTCAACATCGTCGGCGGCTGCTGCGGCTCGACCCCCGAGCACATCGCGGCGATTGCGGCCGAGGTCGCGAAACATCCGCCGCGCGAAATCCCGGAAAAGGCGCCGCTGATGCGGCTTTCGGGCCTCGAGCCCTTCGTGCTCACCGATGACATTCCCTTCGTCAATGTCGGCGAGCGCACCAACGTCACCGGCTCGGCCAAATTTCGCAAGCTGATCACCAATGGCGACTTCGCGACCGCGCTCGACATCGCCCGCGACCAGGTCGAGAACGGCGCGCAGATCATCGACGTCAACATGGACGAGGGTCTGATCGACTCCAAGGCCGCGATGGTCGAGTTCCTCAACTTGATCGCCGCCGAGCCTGATATCGCCCGCGTGCCGGTGATGATCGACTCGTCGAAATGGGAGATCATCGAGGCGGGCCTCAAATGCGTTCAGGGCAAGGCCGTCGTGAACTCGATTTCGATGAAGGAGGGCGAGGCGGCGTTCCTCGAGCAGGCGCGGCTTTGCCGCGCCTATGGCGCCGCCGTCGTCGTCATGGCCTTCGACGAGCGGGGCCAGGCCGACAGCCGCGAGCGCAAGGTCGAGATCTGCACCCGCGCCTACAAGCTCCTGACCGAGCAGGCGGGATTTGCCGGCGAGGACATCATCTTCGACCCCAACATCTTTGCCGTCGCCACCGGCATCGAGGAGCACAACGACTACGGCAACGCCTTCATTCAGGCGGCCAAAGAACTGACCCAAACGCTTCCCGGGATTCACATTTCCGGCGGCGTCTCGAACCTCTCCTTCTCGTTCCGCGGCAACGAACCGGTGCGCGAGGCGATGCACGCCGTGTTCCTCTACCACGCCATTCAGGCCGGCATGGACCTAGGCATCGTCAATGCGGGCCAGCTCGCCGTCTACGAGACCATCGACCCGGAACTGCGCGAGGCCTGCGAGGATGTCGTCCTCAACACGCGCGACGACGCGACCGAGCGCCTGCTCGATCTGGCCGAACGCTACAAGGGCGCGGGCGGCCGCGAGGCGCGCGAAAAGGATTTTGCCTGGCGCGAGTGGCCGGTCGAAAAGCGCCTCGAACACGCGCTCGTCAACGGCATGACCGAGTTCATCGACGCCGATACCGAGGAGGCGCGGCAGGGCGCCGAGCGCCCGCTGCACGTCATCGAAGGCCCGCTGATGGCCGGCATGAACGTCGTCGGCGACCTGTTCGGCTCCGGCAAGATGTTTTTGCCGCAGGTGGTGAAGTCCGCCCGCGTCATGAAGCAGGCCGTCGCCGTGCTCTTGCCCTACATGGAGGCCGAGAAGCTTGCCAATGGCGGCGCGGACGAGCGCAAGACTGCTGGCACGATCCTGATGGCGACGGTCAAGGGTGACGTGCACGACATCGGCAAGAACATCGTCGGCGTCGTCCTCGCCTGCAACAATTACGAGGTGATCGACCTCGGCGTCATGGTGCCGGCGACGAAGATCTTGGCGACCGCGCGCGAACGAAATGTCGACATCATCGGCCTGTCCGGGCTCATCACGCCGTCGCTCGACGAGATGGTGCATGTCGCCGGCGAGATGGAGCGCGAGGGCTTCGACATCCCGCTGCTAATCGGCGGCGCCACGACAAGCAAGGTTCATACGGCAGTCAAGATCCACCCGCGCTACGATCGGGGACAGGCCTTCTACGTCACTGATGCGAGCCGCGCGGTCGGCGTCGTGTCGGCGCTCCTGTCGGACCGGCAAAAGCCCGATTTCGTTGCCGAAACGCAGAGCGAATACGCCAAGGTGGCGGACGCTCATGCGCGACGCGAACTGGAAAAGCAGCGCCTGCCGATCGCGGCCGCCCGGGCCAATGCAGTGAAGATCGACTGGCCGGCTTATGAGGCGGTCAAGCCTTCGTTCCTAGGGACGAAGGTGTTCGACGATTGGGACGTCGGCGAACTCGCCCGCTATATCGACTGGACGCCCTTCTTCCAGACCTGGGAACTGAAGGGCCGCTATCCCGCAATCCTCGACGATGAAAAGCAGGGCGAGGCGGCGCGGAGCCTGTTCGCCGACGCGCAGGCGATGCTCAAGCAGATCATCGACGAGAACTGGTTTCGCCCGCGCGCGGTCATCGGCTTCTGGCCCGCAAATCAGGTCGGCGACGACATCCGCCTCTTCACCGACGACGCGCGCGGCGAAGAACTCGCGACCTTCTTCACGCTGCGCCAGCAGCTTTCCAAGCGCGACGGCCGTCCCAATGTCGCGCTCTCCGACTTCGTCGCGCCGCAGGGCCAGCCGGACTATGTCGGCGGTTTCGTCGTGACGGCCGGCATCGAGGAAGTCGCCATCGCCGAACGCTTCGAGCGCGCCAATGACGACTATTCGTCGATCATGGTGAAGGCGCTCGCCGACCGGATCGCCGAGGCCTTCGCCGAGCGGATGCACGAGAAGGTTCGCAAGGAGCTCTGGGGCTATGCGCCGGAGGAAAACTTCCGGAACGACGAACTCGTCGCCGAAGCCTATGCGGGCATCCGACCCGCGCCGGGCTACCCCGCTCAGCCGGACCACACCGAAAAGGCGACGCTCTTCCGATTGCTCGACGCCGAAAACGCCGCTGGCGTGAGGCTGACGGAAAGCTATGCGATGTGGCCCGGCTCGTCCGTCTCGGGCCTCTACATCGCCCACCCGGACAGCTACTATTTCGGCGTCGCCAAGGTCGAGCGGGACCAGGCGGCGGACTATGCGCAACGCAAGAACATGAGCTTCGAGGAAGTCGAGCGGTGGCTCTCGCCGATCCTCAACTATGTGCCGATGGAACTGGCCGAGGCGGCGGAGTAATCCGCGACTGCCGCGGCAAGCTTGGCCAGATCGGCGCGCAGCGGCTCGAACCCGGCGCTGCGCTCCAAGGTCTCGAGGTCCATGTAGAGCTTGCGGTTGATCTCGATCTGCAGGCTGTGGACGCCCTTGTCCGGCGCGCCGTAGCGCTCGACGATCAGCGCGCCCTTGTAGGGGTCGTTGACTGCGACGGAATAGCCGAGTGCTTCCAGCGTCCCGGCGACGAGCCTTGTGAAACCGGGCTCGCAGGTCGTGCCGTCGAGATCGCCGAGGACGAAGTCCGCCCGGTCCTGGCCGGGGTCAGGCGCCAATTCGTTGCCGACCGGCATCATCGAATGACAGTCGAGATGGTAGCAGACGCCGAAGCGCGCGGCCGTCCGATCGATCATGGCGGCGAGACACTCGTGATAAGGCCGCCAGTAGTTCTCGATCCGATTGGTGATGTCGGCCGCGCTCAGGCGTCGGTCATAGATCGACGTCCCGTTGCCGATCAGCCGAAAGACGAGCCCCACGCCGCGCTCGCTCATGATCGTCGGCTCGGGCGTCTCGTGCCAGTCGCCGTCGAGCAGCACGGTGTCGATGTCCGACAAGCGCCGGTTCGGGTCGATATAGGTGCGGGCGAAATTGGCGACGACGTAGGTCGCGCCATGGTCGGGCGCATCGGCGAAGAGCTCGTCGACGAACCGATCCTCGCCGCCCTTGAGCAGTTCGATGTCCGCCACATGCCCGAAATCCTCCGGATAGTGTCTGCCGCTGTGCGGCGCATCGAAAACCATTGGCGCCGGCCGGTCGCTCGGCTCGAAAACGCTGACCGGCTCGGGCGGCGCCGTCCGTTCCATCGGTTCGATGGATAGCTTCTCATGGTCCTTGATGGATTGGGCCTTCTGTTCCTGGGTCATGGTCGGCCAACGCGAGAGCGAACGTGCCGTTCCGTCTGATGCAGGGACGCAAAGCTGTTCGGCCACACGCAAGGGTCGTTTGACACTCCCCCTGCGGAATGGTTCGATACCAAACTAGTTTAGGCATCAAACATTCGGACCACGCATTTCATGGACCAGACCTCTTCCAAACAGAAGCCGGCCAAACGCCTGCGCTCGCGTATCACCATGGAAGGGCTGGACCGCACGCCGCATAGGGCCTTCATGCGCGGCCTCGGGCATGACGACAAAGACATCGCCCAACCCTTCGTCGGTATTGTCGGACCGTCGTCGGAGGTGACGCCCTGCAACCTCACCATCGCGCGGCAGATGGAGCAGGCCAAGGCCGGCGTGCGCGAGGCGCAAGGCACGCCCATCGCCTTCAACACGATCTCGGTGTCCGACGGGTTCTCGATGAACCACCAAGGCATGAAGTTCTCGCTGATCTCGCGCGAGATCATCGCCGATTCCATCGAGGCCGTCGTCCGTGCCCATTGCTACGACGCGCTGGTCGGCTTCGGTGGATGCGACAAGACCTCGCCCGGCGTCATCATGGGCCTGACGCGGCTCAACATTCCTTCCGTGTTCCTCTATGGCGGTTCGGCGATGCCGGGACGGTTCAAGGGCCGGGACGTGACCATGCTCGACGCCTACGAGGCCGTCGGCGGCGTGATGGCGGGGACGTGGACGCAGGAAGACCTCGACCGGATGGAGCAGGTATGCCTGCCGACGGCGGGCGCCTGCGGCGGTCAGTTCACGGCGAACACGATGGGAATGGTCTCGGAAGTGCTGGGTTTCGCGCCGCTCGGCTCGTCCATGGTCCCGGCGGTCTATTCGGAGCGCGATGCGCTCGCGCGGCGGGTCGGCCGGCTGGTCATGAAGGTCCTGGCGAATGATGGACCGCTGCCGCGCGATCTCGTCACCCGCAAGAGCCTCGAAAACGCCGCCGCGCTCGTCGCGGCGACAGGTGGGTCGACGAATCTCGGCCTGCACATCCCCGCGATCGGCCATGAAGCCGGCATCAAGTTCACGCTCGACGACGTGGCGGACGTCTTCGCGCGCACGCCGCTCATCGCCGATCTGAAGCCCGGCGGGCGCTTCGTCGCCAAGGACGTCTACGAGATCGGCGGCGTGCCGATCATCATGAAGGCGCTGCTCGATGGCGGACATCTGCACGGCGACTGCCTGACGATCGAGGGCACGACGCTGGAAGAGGCGCTGAAGGATTACAGCGCGCCGGACGGCGAGGTCGTGCGCGAGAAAGGTCGCGAGATCATGGCGACCGGCGGTGTCGTCGTGCTACGCGGCAATCTCTGCCCGGACGGCGCACTGTTGAAGGTCGCGGGCCTGAAATCGCTCGTTTTCGAAGGCCCCGCCCATGTCTTCGAGAACGAGGAAGACTGCATGAAGGTCGTGCGCGACCGGTCCTACAGGGAAGGCTCGGTCATCATCATCCGCAACGAAGGCCCGCGAGGCGGGCCGGGCATGCGCGAGATGCTGGGCGTCACCGCCCTGATCTACGGGCAGGGCATGGGCGAGAAGGTCGCGCTCATCACGGACGGGCGGTTCTCCGGCGCGACGCGCGGCATGTGCATCGGCTATGCCGGGCCGGAAGCCGCCGTCGGGGGACCGATCGCCCTGGTCAGGGACGGCGACTTGATCCGCATCGACGGTGCGAAGCAGACCATCGATCTCCTCGTCGACGAGGCCGAGCTCGAAACGCGCCGCGCGGCATGGGTCGCGCCGGACGCACGCCGGCTCGGCGGCCTGTTCGAGAAATATGCCGCGGTCGTCGGTCCCGCCAAGGAGGGCGCAGTGACCCATTCCGGCGGCGTCGAATGGGTGCCGGAGTAGGGTCATGACCGGGGAGGGGGAGGATCTGAAACTCGGCTATATCGGCATCGGCCTGATGGGCGAGCCGATGACCATGCGCCTTTTGAAGGCAGGGCGCAGCGTGGCGGTCTGGAACCGCAGCCGTGAGAAGTTGCGCGGCGTCTTGGAGGCCGGGGCGGTCGAGGCGTCCAGCGCCGGTGATCTCGCCAGCCGATGCGATATCGTCATGATGTGCCTGACCGATACCAAGGCGGTCGAGCATGTCGTCTTCGGCCAAAACGGGATCGCGAGTGCGGCACGACCCGGCTCCATCCTCGTCGATTTCTCGTCGATGGACCCGGATTCCACGCGCCGTTTTGCCGCCCGCTTGCGCGAGGAAGCCGGCATGGGCTGGATCGACGCGCCCGTGTCCGGCGGCGTTCCCGGCGCCCGGGACGGTACGCTCGCCATCATGGCCGGCGGCGAGGCGGGCGAGATCGAGCGCGTCCGCCCGGTGATCGCCCTGATGGCGCAGCGCTTCACCCATATGGGGCCGAGCGGCGCGGGCCAGACGACGAAGCTTTGCAACCAGGTCATCGTCGGCTGCCAGTTGGCTGCGATCGCCGAGGCGGTCCGGCTTGCCGAAGAGGCTGGTGTCGATGCGAAGATGCTGCCCGAGGCGCTGAAGGGCGGCTTCGCGGACTCCATTCCGCTCCAGCTTTTCGCGCCGCGCATGGCCGCCCGCGCCTTCGAGCCGCCGCTTGGCGCGATCCACACGATGCTGAAGGATCTCGACAATGCAGGCGAAGCGGCGCGTCAAGCGGGCGCGCCCTTGCCGATGGCTTCGACGGCGCGCGAATTGCTGCGCCAGATGGCGGCGCGCGGGCAGTCGGAGGCTTGCGCGACCGCGCTCATTCAACTCTATGATAGCGTCCAACGATAAAGCCCAAGGGGAACGGATATGCTGCATTGGAAGAGCATGACACTGGCCGCGGCCATCGCGGTCGTGGGATCGACCGGCGCGAGTTTCGCGCAGGAGACGAAGACCATTCGCGTCGGCAACTGGCTGCCGATGCATCACCTCATCGTCAAGGGCATCGTCGAACCCTGGGCGGCGGCAATCGAGGCCGAGACCAACGGTTCGCTGAAGTTCGACGTCATGGAAACCGCGCTCGGCCGTCCGCCGGCCTATTTCGATCTCGTCCTCGACGGATCGATCGATGTCGGGTTCGGCGTGTCGGGCCACAATCCGGGTCGTTTCACCATGACGCAGATCATGGACCTTCCCTTCATGTCCCCCGATCCGTGGGCGGGTGCGGCCGCCGCCTGGGCGACCTATGAACGCTACGGCGCCGATTATGGCGAGCATGATGGCGCCAAGGTCGTCGGCCTGTGGGTGCATTCCGAGCCCTACATCTTCATGCGCGAGGGGCAGGAAGTGACGTCGCTCGCCGAACTCGCCGGCAAGAAGATCCGCGTCGGCGGCAACGTCACCGGGGAGATCATGCAGACGCTCGGCGCGACGCCGGTCCAGCTTCCGCCCACCGAGGCGCAGCAGGCCATGTCCCGCGGTGTCGCCGACGGCATCACCTTCCCGACTGAATCCATCGAGTTCTTCAAGATCACGCCCTCGGTCGCAAGCTCGACGCGGATTCCCGGCGGCCTCTACACCGACACGTTCTGGCTCGCCTTCAACCAGGCGACGTGGGACGGCCTGTCGGACGAGGAGAAGGCGGCGGTTGAGAAACATTCGGGCATGGCGATCGCGACGCTGGCAGGCTGGGCCTGGACCAATGGCGACACGCTCGGCCGTGCCGCGCTCGACGCCAACGACATGGTTTGGAACGAGATTCCCGAAGCCGATGTCGAGGAGGTGAAGTCGCGCCTGGCGGTGCTGGAAGAGCGCTGGATCGAGGCGGCAAATTCCAAGGGCCTGCCGGCCGAGGAAATCCTCGAATACGCCCGCGCGCAGGCCGAGGCGTACAAGGCCGAAAAGGTGGTCAACGTACCGTGAGCGAAGAACACGCAGGCGACCAGGAGGCACGCGGCCCGGTCGCCTGGGTCTTTCGGGGATTTTCCTTGGCGGCCGGCATCATGGTCGCCGCGATGATGTTCATCACCACCTTCGACGTCATCGGACGATACTTTTTCGGCCGTCCACTCTTCGCCGCCTTCGAGGTGACGGAAATACTGATGGGGCTGATTATCTTCGCGGGCTTGCCGCTTGCCACTGCGGCGCGTGAAAACATCACGATCTCGATCCTCGTCGAACGCATGTCGCAGAAGGCGCAGGACTTCGGGGCGCGGCTGTTCGAAATCGTCTGCGCGGCGATCTGCTTTGCCATGGGATGGCGCATGTGGGTCTATGGCGCGCGCCTTTGGCGCACGGGCGACCAGACGCTTGAGCTGCGCGTGCCGCTCGGGCTGCTCGCGCAGGTCATGGCGGCGCTGGTCGTGTTGGCAGGCATCGCCTTCCTGATCAATGCTGCGCGCGGCAGGCAATTGCTGCCCGCCGCCAACAATTCCATCGAATAACGGCGGCGGAATATGGGTGTCTGGGAAACGTCGCTGATCGGTTTTGCGAGCCTCCTCGGCCTGATGATGGCGGGAATGCCGCTCGCCTTCGCGATGATCCTCGTCGGTGCGGCGGGCATCGTTGCCGTCGTCGGCTGGACGCCGGCGCTGGGAATGCTCGGCCAGGTGCCGGTTTCCGATACGATGCGATACGAATTGTCGGTCGTGCCGATGTTCGTTCTGATGGGCATGCTGGTCGATCGGGCCGGAATGTCGCGCGATCTCTACCATGCTTGCCACGGCTTTCTGGGCCACAGGCGCGGGGGGCTGGCAATGGCGACGATCGTCGCCTGCGCGGGCTTTGCTGCCGTTTCAGGCTCGTCTCTCGCGACCGCGGCGACGATGGGGCGCGTCTCGATGCCCTCGATGCGCCGCTATGGCTATTCCGACGAACTGGCTTCGGGTTCGATCGCAGCCGGCGGAACGCTCGGCATTCTCATTCCGCCTTCGGTCATCCTGGTGCTCTACGGCATCATGACCGGGACGGATATCGGGCTCCTCTTCATCGCGGGCGTTCTGCCCGGCTTCGTCGCGGTGCTCTTCTACATCGGCACGATCATCGTCGTGACACGCCTGAAGCCCGAGGCAGGTCCGCGCACCGAACGCGTTGCCATGCGCGAGCGCTTTGCGCGGCTGACCTCGGTCGGGCCGATCCTGCTGCTGTTCGTCCTCATCATCGGCGGCATCTATCTGGGCGTCTTCACGCCGACGGAGGCGGCGGGCGTTGGCGCTTTCGGCGCATTCCTGTTCTGCCTGTGGCGTCGCGTCCTGACGCCGGCGATCTTCCTCGAATGCGTCGTTGCGACCGCGCGGATGACCGCGATCCTGTTCATCCTGCTCGTCGGTGCGCTTCTCTTTTCAAACTTCGTCAACCTGGCGGGCCTGCCCTCGGCCTTGCAGCAACTCGTCGCCGGCTATGGCCTGTCGCCGCTCGGCGTGATCATCTTCCTGATGGCGATCTATATCGTGCTCGGCTGCTTCCTCGAGTCCCTTTCGATGGTGCTGCTGACGGTGCCGATCTTCTTTCCACTGGTCATGTCGCTCGGCTACGATCCGATCTGGTTCGGCATCATCGTCGTGATGGTGACGGAACTGTCGCTGATCACGCCGCCAGTCGGCCTGAACCTCTTCATTTTGAAGAGCACGATCGGCAATATCAGCCTTGGCAAGATCTATCGGGGCATCATGCCTTTCGTCGCGGCCGACATATTGCGCCTTGCGCTGATGATCGCGTTTCCGGCCATCATCCTGATCCTTCCCCAGCTTGCGAGATGATATGAACGACAAACGCAAATTCGCCGTCGTCACCGCCGGCGGCTCCGGCATCGGCGCTGTCGTGGCGCGGGAACTGGTCAAGGCCGGCTACGATGTCGCGATCACCGACGTCAATTTGCAGGCCGGCGAGGCGACCGCTGCCGAAACCGGCGCCACATTCCATGCCTGCGACATGGGCGATGCTGCTGCAATCGAAACGCTGTTCGCGCGCTTTGCGACCGTCGATCTCCTCGTCAACAATGCCGGCGTCGCGGGGCCGACCCTGCCGGTCGTGGAGACGCCGGTGGACGAATGGAAGCGCGCGGTCGATATCAACATCACCAGCCATTTCGTCGCCGCGCGCGCGGTGCTGCCGGGCATGATCGCGCAGAAGAGCGGCGTGATCGTCAACATGGCCTCGGTCGCGGCGAAGATCGCCTATCCCAACCGCGCGGTCTACGCGGCGACCAAATGGGCGGTGCTCGGGTTCACCGGCTCGCTGGCCCATGAGGTCGGCCAGATGGGCATCCGCGTCAACGCGATCCTGCCGGCGTCGGTGCGTGGCGAGCGGATCGAGAACGTCGTCGCCGAATATGCACGCGCGAACGCAATGGATGAGAAGGATGCCGAGGCGCACTATCTCGGCCGCCAGGCGACGCGGGCCTTCATCGAGCCCGAGGAGATCGCGGCGACGATCCTGTTTCTCGCCTCAGACGCCGCGCGGTCGATCACCGGTCAGTTCATCGGTGTCGATGGCGGCTTCCAGTAGCCGGACGCGACCGATGCCGCGCTTTTCGATCAACATCTCCATGATGCTCCACGAATTCGCATTCCTGGATCGCTTCCAGGCGGCGGCGGATCTGGGCTTTGCAGGCGTGGACATCCAGTTCCCGTATGATTTCCCCGCCGATGCGGTGGCAAACGCCGCGCATCGCGCCGGTGTCGAGATCGTGCTGATCAACGTGCCCGCCGGCGACCTCACGTCTGGCGGCGACGGTCTTGCCTGCGTGCCGGGACGGGAGGAAGCCTTTGCGCGTGCGGTCGAGGAGGCCGCCGACTATGCGTTCGTTCTCGGCGTGAAGCGGGTGAATGTCCTGTCCGGGCGTGTGCCGCAAGGCGTGGCAAGGGAGGCGGCCTTTTCGACGTTGGTTGCCAATCTCCAACTCGCTGCCGACCGCTTCGCCCCGCTTGGCGTGACGGTGATGGCGGAGCCTTGCAACGGACGCGACGTGCCGCGCTACCTCGTTCAACGGACCGCCGACGCGATCGATGCGATCGACGCCGCGTCGCGCCGGAACCTTGCCGTTCAGTTTGATTTCTATCACCGGCAGATCGTCGAGGGCGACCTCATCGAGGGGTTCCGCGCGACCTTGCCGCGAATTGCCCATGTGCAGTTCGCCGATACGCCCGGTCGCCATGAGCCGGGCACCGGCGAAATAAACCACCGCTCCCTGTTCGCAGCCATCGATGCGTCGGGCTATTCGGGCTGGGTCGGTGCCGAATACCGGCCGACCGGCGCGACTGCCGCATCGCTGACATGGCGCGACAATTTATGAGTGAAGCGGCTGGTCCGGATCGCGGCGATCGTCCATTTCGAGGGGCCGCAGCCCGAGAGCGGCCAGCACCAGATCGACCTTCTCGGCGACGATGGCCTGTCCGCCTACATGCGTGATCTTGGTGCGCTCGCCATAGGCCTGAACGCTCGCGACATGCTCGGTGTTGAGAGCGATCGGCTGTCCGTTGACTTCGGTAAGTTGAATCCACATGAGCGTTCTCCCGTTGGGAGAAGCTCTGCAAGTGGCGTGCCGACGACAAATGCCCGTTCGTCCGGCCGCCATGTGCCGAATTGAAACGGGGAGCGTCGGACTGCCCCGATTTGACCGTCTCCAACTGACCTTCAACAAAGTCTCAACTGGAGCGCATCGCCCATCTGGCGGATATCGGCGATCTTCGTCTCAAATGCCGACCAGTCGTCGGCTTCGGCGATGGGAGCCCAGATCGATTCGACCTCGTCGATCAGCATCGTGCAGGGCTCGGAGCGCTTGAAATAGGGGTGAGCGAAGTCGAGCCCGGCTAGCGCGGAAAACGGCTCGAACGCCTGCCTGAACGTGTCGAATGCCTCGCCGGAATAAGGTTCGCCCTCGGGCAGCGCGCGTCCTGATCGCAGGCCGCCGAACATGTCGAAGAAAAAGCGCTCGAAGGGCATTTGCGAGACGGCGAGAAAGCGCCATCCGGCGGCGACGAGCTGGTTGTCCGCCTCGAGCCCGGCGCTCGTCACGCCGAGGCGTTTGAGAAAGGCGCTGCGGAATTCTTCCTGCACGAGCGCCGGGAACGCCCGCAGGACTATCTCCAGATCGGTCTGCGGCGCGAAGTCGAGCAGGCATTCGGCCAGACGCGTCAGGTTCCAGAACATCGTGTCGGGCTGGCGACCGAAAGCGTAAAGTCCGGTCTGGTCGAAATAGGCGGCGGTGAAGGCGGGATCGAGCGTCGGCAGGAATCGCCACGGACCGTAGTCGAAGCTCTCGCCAGTGATGTTGATGTTGTCGGTGTTGAGGACGCCATGGACGAAACCCGCGACCATCCAGGCGGCGGTCGTCTTCGCCAACCGGCGACCGACCGCGTCGAGAAAAGCCAGCGCGCGGCCCGGATCGAGCCTGGCGCCGACCTCGTGCAGGTAATGCGAAATCGAGTGATCGATGAGCCGGGAAATGTCATCGGTCTTGTCGAGGAAGCGCAGCCGCTGGAACGTGCCGATCCGAATGTGCGAGTGGCTGAGCCGCACCAGGACGGCCGAGCGCGTGGGCGAGGGCTCGTCGTTTCGCGCCAGCGCCTCGCCGGTTTCAATGAGGCTGAAGCTCTTCGACGTGTCGACGCCGAGCGCTTCCAGCATCTCCGTCGCCAGAACCTCGCGCACTCCGCCCTTGAGCGTCAGCCGCCCGTCGCCGCCGCGCGACCAGGGCGTCGTCCCGGAACCTTTCGTGCCAAGATCGAGAAGGCGGCCGGTATCGTCGTGGAGCTGGGCGAAGAGAAAGCCACGGCCGTCACCCAGATCGGGGTTGTAAGAGCGGAACTGGTGGCCGTGGTAGCGCAGCGCCAGGGGCATGGGAAAGCTGCCGGGCAAAGGCGCGAAACGTCCCAGATGATCGACCCATTCCGCGGTCGACAAGCCGTCCAGCCGGACGCGGCGGGCCCAGTCCTGATTGCGATACCGAACGACGTGGTCGGGAAATTCAGCGGCGGCAACGCCGTCGAAGAATTCGGCGCCGAGGCCAGCGTGCGCGGTGGAGGGGCGATAGGCTTCAGGAAATGGCATGTCCGTTCCAAAACGCGAAGAGGCGCCGAACGATCCACGTCCGGCGCCTCCAGCATACTGAAAAAATTCGTCCGGTCAGGTCATGTGTTGTCAGCCACCGACACCACCGCCGCCACCACTGCCACCCGCACCACCGCCGCCCCCGTCACCACCGCTTCCGCCGTCACCGCCGCCTGCTCCGCCACCACCATCGCCGCTGCCGTCACCGCTGCCAGCATCGCCGCCGCTTCCGCCTGAACCACCACCGGCGTCGCTACCACCGGCGGAGCCACCGCCACCACCGGAGCCACCGCCACCACCGGAGCCGCCACCACCACCGGAGCTGCCGCCTGAACCGCCACCACCGGAGCCGCCGCCAGAGCCACCCGAGCCGCCGCTGCCTTCACCCGGCGCGAAACCGACCGGGAAGCCCGCGCCTTCGTTGCTCAGCACCGAGCGGATCAGCGCGGTGGTCAGCGGTGGGCACTGCTCGCGTTGGGCGCGCGTCAGTAACGAATCGCGATTTGCAGCGATGCAGCACAGCACGTAGTTTGCCTCGGTCATCGGCTGACAGATGGCCGCGGACAAAATCGGGCGCGCTTCCTGAGCAGTGGCCGCAGCAGAACCGCCGACCAAGGCGGCAGCGCCGACTGCGATTGTCTGTGTGAGTGCAAGAGTTCTTTTACGCAACATCTCCGCCCCTCCCGTCGATGGGGATTCTGGGGCTGACTGTTACTTTGCCCCCAAGTCAAGCGAAGTATGACACTTGCTTTAAACCTGTGAACCTGGACGTATTAACTATTGATTAACGACTATGGCCTAAATAGTACGATTGGCATCGGAGAATATTCGTCATGCTGAGAGTGCTCGTTCTACCTTTCCTGGCAGTCGCGGTTGCCTCCTGCACGCAGACGACGGCGTCGATCTCCTCCACCGCTGCCATCGCGCCGGTTGCCTTCGCGGCCGAGCCGCAACTCATGGCCGGCTCCGGCCCTGCCTTCGCCCCGCCGGCCTTTTACGCGTTCTGTGCCGAACGGCCCGATTTGTGCGCGTCGACGGGCAATATGCGCAAGATGACGATGACACCCGCCCGCCAGCAGGAATTGCGCGAGGTCAATCTGCTGGTCAACCGGCAGATCCGCGAAGTCAGTGATATGGAAAAGCACGGCAAGGAAGATATCTGGGGCGTTCCCAGCACCGCCGGCGACTGCGAGGATTTCGCGATCCTGAAGAAAAAGGAACTGATGAAGCGCGGCTGGCCGGCCTCGACCTTGCTGATGACGGTCGTCACCGTCGGCGGGGAGGGGCATGTCGTTCTCACGGCCAGCACGGACCGCGGCGACATCATCCTCGACAACCGTACCGATGCCCTGCGCGACTGGACCAGCGTGCGCTACAATTTCTTCGCCCGGCAGTCGCAGACGACCCACGGCAAGTGGGAGCGCATCGTCGCCGCCGGCGCCTGACGCAGCAACTCTTCGACGATCGATCCGCGCGGGTCAGGTCGGGAAGCTGTAGCGGTCGGTGATCCGCCAGATATCGCGGTTTATGTTGGTGAGCGAGGCGATGCTGTCCGAAATGCGCTGCAATTCGGCATCGTCGAGAATCTCGGCCTTGCCGTAGCGCACCTCGTCCTTGCCGTCGACGATGCGCATGAGCTGGGTCATCGATGGCGCGCCTTCCTCGTCGAACGAATAGATGCAGTGATTGTACTTGTTGCGGAGCCGCGCCTCGGCCGACAGCCGGCGGGTGGCATCCAGCACGTCCTTGCGGCAATTGGCCGGCGTCGCGTGCATCTTGGCGAGGCGCTCGACGAGATCGGTGCGCGCCCGCGTCGTATTTAAGGTCAGGAAGATGATGATCGCGGTTTCCTTGTCGACTTTGGCAAGGCCCGCGATCATGTGAATGAGAAGGCTCTCGGTGTTCGTCCACGTATAATTGAGTTGGCCGACGAGAAGCAGAATGTCCTTCAGTCGATTGGCGGACATTTCGTCAGTTCTGCGGTTGCCTGTGCCCCTCGGGGCCGTTCGGACCTACGACCTGACGCGAGAAGTAGATCGCGGCCGCTTCGGTCCTGTTGTGGACGCCGAGCTTGTTGATGATGTTGTGGATATGAATCTTGACCGTGTGCTCGGACAGGCCAAGATCATTGGCGATGATCTTGTTCTGGCTGCCCTTGGCCACATGGCCGAGGATCTGCCATTCGCGCGCCGTCAGTTCGCTCATTGCCCCATCTCTCTTTGTTCGCGCGGCCTGGCCGCTGTCGGCCAGGTGCGATCGAAACACGACCGATGGCACATATTCTCCGCCACTCAACAATATACGCAAGATCGAAAGTAGAATATCGAGATTGCTGTTGGTCGGCACGACGCCCTGAACCATTCGCTGCTCGACGAGATTTGCGAGCCGGCCGTCCTGGTTCTCGTTTGGATCGGCCAGTACGGCGAACATGGCCTTGGGGTGCCATGCGGAAAGATCGCCGTAATGATAGGCAAGCCCGCCAATCAGGCTTCGCTCGATGAGCACGAGATCGACGTTCGCGACCAGCGACGTGCAGGCTTCGTTGAGATCAGGCACGATATGAACGCGCAGGAAACGGAACTCGCACTCAATCGCGGCCAGGAGGGCGTTCGAGACGACGCCGGCCGACGCAACGACAAGAAGTGCACGTTCGCGCGCACCGGTCCGTTGAGATGGGAACAGTTCTTCCGAACGGTTTTCGGAAGCATTCAGACGCACTTCGCCGTTTCGACCGCTAAGCATAGCCGATACCCCCTCATGACGCCACCAGCGGTTCGCCCGCCTCGTTTGGACTAAGTCATTCGCTTTGCGTGACTAGGCTCAGGACCTATTAATTCCGATTGAGATGTGATTCACGGTCTCCGAGAAGGAGGCCGTGATGGGTGATTTGTTTCTGCTGAGCGAGCGCCAGATGGCGCGGATATCGCCGTTCTTTCCGCTTTCGCACGGGGTTCCGCGG